>JANYFF010000131.1 GCA_025362825.1 Polaromonas sp.
TCAAACGCCTGCTCTTGATGATTCCGACACTGTTCGGCGTACTGCTGCTGACCTTTGCGATGGTGCAGTTTGTACCCGGTGGGCCAGTCGAGCAAATGGTGGCGCAGTTGCAGGGCCGTGACTCGGGCGGTGAAAGCGCTGCTGCATCAGGCGCAGGTTACCGCGGCAGGCAGGGCGTGGATGCCAAGCGCATTGAGGAAATCAAGGCTTTGTACGGCTTTGACAAACCCGTGTATGAGCGCTTTGTGCAAATGATGGGTCAGTTCTTGCGCTTTGACCTGGGTAAAAGCTTTTATCAAAACAAGGACGTCTGGCAGTTGGTCAAGGAAAAGCTGCCGGTGTCTATCAGCCTGGGCCTGTGGACGTTTTTCATCAGCTACCTGATTGCCGTGCCGCTGGGCGTTGCCAAAGCCGTGCGTGCCGGTACGCGTTTTGACTTTGTGACCAGCCTGATTGTGCTGGTCGGTTATGCCATTCCGGGCTTTGTGCTGGGCGTAGCGCTGCTGGTGGTTTTCGGTGGCCAGCTGCAATGGTTTCCGCTGCGCGGGCTGACGTCGTCAAGCTGGGACGCCATGAGCCTGGGCGCAAAAATTACCGACTACCTCTGGCATATCACGCTGCCGGTTATTGCCATGGTGCTGGGCAGCTTTGCGGTTACCGCCGTGCTGACCAAAAACTCCTTTCTCGAAGAAATCAGGAAGCAATATGTGCTGACCGCCCGCGCCAAGGGTCTGAGCGAGCGCCAGGTGCTGTGGAAGCATGTCTTTCGCAACGCGCTGATTCCGATCATCACCGGCTTTCCGGCCGCTTTCATAGGTGCATTTTTCACCGGTTCACTGCTGATTGAAACCCTGTTTTCGCTTGATGGACTGGGCCTGCTGAGCTATGAAAGCGTGATACGGCGCGACTACCCGGTGGTGCTGGGCACGCTCTATCTTTTCACGCTGATTGGCCTGGTGACCAAGCTGATCAGTGACCTTTGTTATGTCTGGGTTGATCCGCGTGTCAAGTTCGATTAACCCCATTTTCGTTCGGGCTGAGCCTGTCGAAGCCTCTAAAACCCTTTCGACAGGCTCAGGGAGAGCTGAATCTATAAGTCCAAGGCGGCGCGCTTGGCAGCGTTTCAGACGCAACAAGCTGGGCTTTTTCAGTCTGGTGTTCTTCTCGGTAATGGTCGTGCTCAGCCTGTTCGCAGAGGTGCTGTCCAACGACAAGCCGCTGGTCGTCAGCTACCAGGGCACGCTGTACTTTCCGCTGGTCAAGGACTATTCCGAAAAAACTTTTGGCGGGGATTTTGAGACCCCCGCCGACTACCTGGACCCTTTCATCAAAGACCGAATCAGGCAGGGCAGCAACTGGGCGATTTACCCGCCCAACCCCTACGGCCCCAAGACCATCAACTATTTCGCCAAAGACCCGAATCCGTCGGCGCCTTCGCGCGACAACCTGTTCGGCACCGATGACCGCGGCCGCGACCTGCTGGCGCAGCTGATTTACGGCTTTCGCCTGAGCGTCCTGTTTGGACTGGCGTTGACGGTGATTGGCGTGGTGGTCGGCGTGATCACCGGCGCCATCCAGGGCTATGCCGGCGGAAAGACCGACCTGGTGTTCCAGCGCTTCATGGAGATCTGGGGTTCCATGCCGGAGCTCTATCTGCTGATTATTTTCAGCGCTGTGTTTGCGCCTAGTGTGGCATTGCTGCTGTTTTTGCTGAGCCTGTTTGGCTGGATGGGCTTATCCGACTATGTAAGGGCCGAGTTTTTGCGCAACCGCCAACTCGACTACGTCCGGGCTGCGAAGGCGCTGGGCGTGAGCAACCTGCACATCATGTGGCGGCACATCTTGCCGAACAGCATGACGCCGGTCGTCACCTTTTTGCCATTTCGTATGAGCGCCGCTATTTTGGCGCTGACGTCGCTGGACTTTTTGGGCCTGGGCGTGCCGCCGGGAACGCCGTCGCTGGGGGAATTGCTCAACCAGGGCAAAGCCAATATTGACGCGTGGTGGATTTCGCTCTCCACCTTCGCAGTGCTCGTGATTACCTTGCTGCTGCTGACCTTCATGGGCGATGCATTGCGCGACGCGCTGGATCCCCGCAAGGTGGACCAATCATGAGCACCAGGCTGATTGACGTCAAAGGCCTGCGCATCAGTTTCGCCGGCAAAGAGGTGGTCCACGGCATCGACTTTTCAATCGCGCCCGGCGAAAAGCTGGCGCTGGTCGGCGAGTCCGGGTCCGGCAAGACGATCACGGCGCTCAGCCTTTTAAAGCTGGTGCAAAACGCCAACGTGGGCGGCAGCGCTGTTTTTGAGAGTCGTGACGGTGAAGTCGACCTGCTGTCGCTGCCCGAGCGGGCTCTGCGCGGCATTCGCGGGCAGGACATTTCAATGATTTTCCAGGAACCGATGGCGGCGCTGAACCCGCTTTTCAGCATCGGCGACCAAATTTCCGAAGTTTTACAACTAAAACGTGCGCTAGCCCCCGTACTTGCTTGGCAGGAAGCTATCAAATTACTAGCAGACACGGGTATTGCCGAGCCGGAGCGAAGGGCGCGCTCCTTCCCGCATCAGCTCTCCGGCGGGCAGCGCCAGCGCGCCATGATCGCCATGGCACTGGCCTGCAGCCCCAAACTGCTGCTGGCAGATGAGCCCACCACCGCGCTGGATGTCACCGTGCGCGGGCAAATTCTTGATTTACTGGCCAGCCTGCAGGAAAAAACCGGCATGGCGGTACTCATGATCACGCACGACCTGAACCTGGTGCGCCGCTTTGCTGACCGCGTCGCCGTGATGGAAAACGGCTACATCGTGGAGCAGGGCAGGGTAGAAGACGTTTTCGCCAGCCCGCAACATGCCTACACCCGAAAATTGATGGACAGCACGCCTGCGCGCGATGTGCTGGAGGCCGCGCACGACACCTCGCTGGCACCCGTCACGACGGCCAAAAATCTTCGCGTCAGCTACCCGGTGTCTTTGCCCGGCGTCAAGGGATGGTTTCGCAAAAGTGCGTTTGTGGCGGTTGAGGACGCCAGTTTCGACATCCCGGCAGGTCAGACGCTGGGTGTCATCGGCGAATCCGGCTCGGGTAAATCGAGTCTGGCGCTGGCCGTACTGGGCCTGCACCCGCACCTTGGGCAACTGCAAATCACTGGCAAAACCTGGAGCGGCAACTCCGCCGGTAACAAGGCCCTGCGCAAGGCCATCCAGGTGGTTTTTCAGGATCCTTTTTCATCGCTTTCGCCGCGCATGACGGTCGAGGCCATTGTGGGCGAAGGCCTGCAGGTGCACCAGCCGATGCTGGATGCCGCGCAACGGCAATCAAGGGTGCTGCAGGCGCTGGGTGATGTAGGCATGACTGATGCACAGTTTCCGGGCCTGTTGCAACGCTATCCGCACGAGTTTTCAGGAGGCCAGCGCCAGCGGCTGGCCATCGCCCGCGCCCTGATGGTTGAGCCGCAATTGCTGGTGCTTGACGAGCCCACCAGTGCGCTCGACGTGACCATCCAGAAACAGATTTTGACCTTGCTGCAGCGTCTGCAGCGGGAGCGCGGCCTGAGCTATTTGCTGATCACCCATGACCTGGACGTGATTCGTGCCATGGCGCATCGGGTGATGGTGATGAAGGACGGCACCGTGCTGGAGTCCGGCCTGCTGGCCCAGATCGTTAACCATCCTGTCCATCCTTACACCCGGACGTTAATGGCCGCACACGCCTAATCACTGAACGAAAGCCTGCCGGCACGCAAGCTGCTTGCAACAAGCTGTTTGGCAGGTTACAATACGAGCTTCACGACCAAATGGGCGGGTTCACACCGCCCATTTTTTTTGGGCGTTTGTTTTTAGCTTACCCGCATTTTTAGACACTGAATGGCTTCACAGAGTACGAACGACACGATTGCGCAAACCGTTACGGGACTGGGTTACGACCTGGTCGATGTAGAACGCACCACTGGCGGTTTGCTGCGCGTGACGATTGACATGCCTTATGTAAAGGATGCCGAGCAGTTCATCAATGCAGAGGATTGCGAAAAAGTTACCCGCCAGCTGGTGTTTGTCCTGGAAGTAGAAGGCACTGAATATTCCCGGCTTGAGGTCAGCTCGCCGGGTATTGACAGGCCGCTGCGGACTGAAAAGGATTTCGAGCGTTTTGCCGGTGAGTTGATAGACCTCACCCTCAAGGCGCCGATTGGTGTGGCGGCCGTGGTCGGTTCCACGATTTCAGCCAACCAGAAGAAATTTCGCGGCACGCTGGAGCATGCGGAGCCAAAAGATGGCATCGCTCATTGGCAGATCGTGTGGAGTGACGAGCCTGAAGGCAAGCCGGGCCAGAGAATCAGCAAAAAGCGGATTCCGCTCCCTTTGCAGGCTTTGGGCTTCACGCTGGACGAAATCCAGCAGGCGCGGCTGGCACCTGTGGTTGATTTCAAGGGCAGAAAGTCCAAGACTGCCCCGGCTGCAGATGCGCCTCAAGCACCGCTAGAAGATTGAATTTTCGAATTAAACCGGTTAGAAAAATTAGAGTGAAAGGCTTGTGAAATGAATCGCGAAATGTTGATGTTGGTGGATGCCATCTCGCGCGAAAAAAATGTCGAACGCGACGTGGTTTTCGGTGCGGTAGAGCTCGCCCTTGCGCAAGCCACTAAAAAGATTTACGCCGGTGAAGTGGATATCCGTGTGGCGGTTGACCGTGACAGCGGCAACTACGAAACCTTCCGGCGCTGGCTGGTAGTGCCCGATGCTGCGGGTCTGCAAAACCCTGAAGCCGAAGAACTGGTCAGTGATGCACGCGATGAAATCGCCGACATAGAAGAAGGCGACTTCATCGAAAAGCCGATCGAAAGTATGCCAATTGGCCGTATTGGCGCGATGGCTGCCAAACAGGTCATTCTGCAAAAAATCCGTGACGCCGAACGCGAAATGCTGCTCAACGAATTCATGTCGCGCGGCGACAAGATCTTCGTCGGCACTGTCAAGCGCATGGACAAGGGCGACATCATTGTCGAATCTGGCCGCGTCGAAGGCCGACTGCGCCGCAGCGACATGATCCCGAAAGAGAATTTGCGCTCCGGTGACCGCGTCCGCGCCATCATCATGGAAGTTGACACCACCCTGCGTGGCGCGCCCATCATCCTGTCGCGCTCGGCACCTGAATACATGATTGAGCTGTTCCGCCAGGAAGTTCCTGAAATCGAGCAGGGCCTGCTGGAAATTAAATCCTGCGCCCGTGACCCTGGCTCACGCGCCAAGATCGCCGTGCTGTCGCATGACAAGCGCGTTGACCCGATCGGCACCTGCGTTGGCGTGCGTGGTACCCGCGTCAACGGTGTGACCAACGAACTTGCCGGCGAGCGTGTTGACATCGTGTTGTGGAGCGAAGACCCGGCGCAATTTGTTATCGGCGCACTGGCACCAGCCAATGTGTCTTCCATCGTGGTGGACGAAGAGCGCCACGCCATGGACGTGGTGGTGGATGAGGAAAACCTGGCCATTTCCATCGGCCGCGGCGGCCAGAACGTGCGCCTTGCCGCCGAGCTGACCGGCTGGAAGATCAACATCATGACGGCCGACGAGTCTGCGGAAAAGCAGTCACTTGAAACCGACTCCAGCCGCAAGCTCTTCATGGAAAAGCTCGATGTGGACGAAGAAATCGCCGACATTTTGATTTCCGAAGGCTTCACCAGCCTGGAAGAAGTGGCCTATGTGCCGCTGCAGGAGATGCTGGAGATCGAATCTTTTGACGAAGACACGGTCAACGAGCTGCGCACCCGCGCCAAAGACGCATTGCTGACCATGGAAATCGCCAAGGAAGAAAATGCCGAAGGCGTGTCGCAGAACCTGCGCGATGTCCAGGGTCTGACCCCCGAGCTGATCGCCAAACTAACAGAGGCGGGCATCAACACCCGCGACGACCTGGCCGACCTGGCCACGGACGAACTCACCGATATCACCGGCCAGTCTGCAGAAGACGCCACGGCCCTGATCATGACTGCCCGCGCACATTGGTTTACCGATGAGCCCGCAGTCGCAGCCCCTGCGCCAGCAGCGGCGGACTCAAACACCGCTGCGCCCGCAGCGGTGGACGAGCAATGATCATGGAGGCCAGTCAGGAAAACCATATATGTCCAGTACCACTACCGTCGCTGAATTCGCAGCTGAACTGAATAAATCCACCGCCACGCTGATCGAGCAATTGACCAGTGCGGGAGTGGTTAAGGCGCAAGCCGATGACCGACTGTCGGAAGCCGATAAGCAAAAGCTGCTTGGCTATCTACAGGCCAGTCATGGCACTGTGTCTGCCGAGCGCAAAAAAATTACGCTGGTGAAGAAATCCACCAGTGAAATCAAGCAGGCCGATGCCACCGGCAAGGCACGCACCATCCAGGTGGAAGTGCGCAAAAAGCGCACGTTCGTCAAGCGCGAAGACGGCACCGAAGTGCCTTCGGAAGAGCCGCACGCAGAAACTGCTTCTGCGCCGCAAGCACCGGTCATCGACGACGCAGAATTGATTCGTCGCGAAGAAGAAGCCAATCGTCACGCTGAATTGTTGCGCCGCCAAGAAGCCGAGCTGACTGAAAAGCGCCGTCTCCGCGAAGAGCAGGATGCCAAAGAAGCCGCTCGCGAACACGAGCGCCTGGCTGCTGAGGAAAGCGCAAAAGCTGCTGCCCTTGCTGCCGCTGCCGTGGAAAAAGCCAAGCCAACCATTGGCAAAATCCA
>JANYFF010000144.1 GCA_025362825.1 Polaromonas sp.
CCCAGCTCGGCGTGCGCAAGTTCGACGACCTGATTGGTCGTGCCGACCTGCTCGACACGCAAAAGGGCATCGAACACTGGAAGGCCACCGGTCTGGACTTCAGCCGCCTGTTCTATCAGCCGATAGTTCCTGCCGACGTGCCCCGCATGCATGTCATGAACCAGGAACACGGTCTTGAAAAAGCGCTCGACGTGCGCCTGATTGAAAAATCAAAGGCGGCGCTTGAAAAGGGCGAAAAAGTCCAGTTCATCGAAGTGACCCGCAACGTCAACCGCACCGTCGGCGCCATGCTGTCGGGCGAACTGACGCGCCGCCATCCGCAAGGCCTGCCGGACGACACGTTGCGCATCCAGCTCGAAGGTACTGGCGGGCAGTCGTTTGGCGCCTTCCTGGCCAAAGGCATCACCATGTATCTGATTGGCGATGCGAACGACTACACCGGCAAAGGCCTGTCGGGCGGCCGCATTGTGGTGCGCCCGAGCATCGACTTCCGCGGTGAGGCCGTCAAGAACACCATCGTTGGCAACACCGTGCTTTACGGTGCAACCACCGGTGAGGCTTTCTTTAGCGGCGTGGCTGGCGAGCGTTTTGCGGTGCGCCTGTCGGGGGCCACAGCGGTTGTTGAAGGTACTGGCGACCACGGCTGCGAATACATGACGGGCGGAACAGTCGCCGTGCTGGGCAAGACCGGCCGCAACTTTGCAGCCGGCATGAGCGGCGGCGTGGCTTATGTGTACGACGAGGACGGCCAGTTTGCAACGCGCTGCAATACCTCTATGGTGTCTATGGACCGCGTCGTTACGACAGCCGAGCAGCATACGCATGACAAATCCGACTGGCATGCCGACGAAAGCGATGAGGCCATCCTCAAACGCCTGCTGCAGGACCACAACCGCTGGACCGGCAGCAAGCGTGCCCGTGAACTTCTCGACAACTGGAGCGAGTCTCGTCTGAAGTTTGTCAAGGTCTTCCCGAACGAATACAAGCGTGCCTTGGCCGAGCGCAGGGAGCGCCGGCTCGAAGCTTCAACGGAAACGACGCGTGCGCAGGTCGCCACCAACCATGAAGCGGTAGCCGCAAAGTAGGCTTGCTACTGTTTTAATAGCTGCCCAGGTCCATTTTTCAGGGGCCGGGGCCATTAAATGCTCTGAAAAGCATGATATTTATCAGGATTTGATCATGGGAAAAATCACCGGCTTTATGGAATACGAGCGCATCGAGGAGGGCTACCGGCCTGTCCCCGAGCGCCTGAAGAATTACAGCGAGTTCGTCATCGGGCTGGACGACGCACAGGCCAACAAGCAGGCTGCGCGCTGCATGGACTGCGGTACGCCGTTCTGCAACAACGGTTGTCCGGTCAACAACATCATTCCGGATTTCAACGACATGGTGTTTCGTGCCGACTGGAAGAACGCGATTGATACGCTGCACAGCACCAACAACTTCCCGGAGTTCACCGGCCGCATCTGCCCCGCGCCCTGCGAAGCGGCCTGCACGCTGAATGTGAACGACGAAGCTGTCGGCATCAAGTCGATCGAGCACGCCATCATTGACCGCGCCTGGTCAGAAGGCTGGGTCAAGCCACAGTTGCCCAAGCACAAGACCGGCAAGAAAGTAGCCGTCGTCGGCTCCGGCCCAGCAGGCATGGCTGCGGCGCAGCAACTGGCGCGCGTTGGCCATGACGTCACACTGTTTGAAAAGAACGATCGCGTTGGCGGCCTGCTGCGCTACGGCATTCCTGACTTCAAGATGGAGAAAGTCCATATTGACCGGCGTGTTGAGCAGATGACGGCAGAAGGCGTGCAGTTTCGCTGCGGCGTGATGGTTGGCAACCTGCCGAAAGACTCCAAGGTCACCAACTGGGCGAAAGAAACGATTTCGCCAGAACAGTTGCAAAAAGATTTTGACGCGGTCGTCCTGACCGGCGGTGCCGAGCAGTCGCGTGATTTGCCCGTACCCGGCCGCGAGCTCGACGGCGTGCATTTCGCAATGGAATTTTTGCCGCAGCAAAACAAGATCAACGCCGGCGACAAGGTCAAAGGCCAGTTGCGCGCTGACGGAAAGCACGTCATCGTCATCGGTGGCGGCGATACCGGCTCTGATTGCGTCGGCACCAGCAATCGCCACGGTGCAGCCAGTGTCACTCAGTTCGAGCTGATGCCCGAGCCGCCGGTTGAAGAAAACCGCTCCATGACCTGGCCCTACTGGCCGATCAAGCTGCGTACATCTTCTTCTCACCAGGAGGGTTGCGAGCGCGAATTTGCCATTTCGACCAAGGAGCTGATGGGCGAAAAAGGCAAGGTCACCGGTCTGAAAACCGTTCGCGTCGATTGGAAAGACGGCAAGATGGTCGAGGTTGCGGGCTCCGAACAGCTGCTCAAGGCCGACCTCGTCCTGCTGGCCATGGGTTTTGTGTCGCCCGTAGCGTCCATCCTGGAATCATTTGGTGTTGAGAGGGACAACCGGGGCAACGCCAAAGCGAGCGACGGCTTTACGGGCGGCTATGCGACCAATGTGCCCAAGGTTTTTGCAGCCGGCGATATTCGCCGTGGCCAGAGCTTGGTGGTGTGGGCGATTCGTGAAGGCCGGCAAGCGGCGCGCGCAGTAGACGAATTTTTGATGGGTTACAGCGACCTGCCACGCTAAAGCCGTAAAGGCCTTCGTAAATCGCCCTGAGGGGCGATTTTTTTGCCTTTTGCTTGCCAGTGCAACGCATCGCAAAGGTATTCAAGCGAGTATTAATCCCCTGAACCGTCTGTCACAAGCGTTCCTGCCAATGCCTTTATGATTCAAGCACACCCTTAAAGGGCCGGTGTACCAGCTGGCCCAACGATTCTCAATGGCCGATACCTCAACACTTTCCCCTGTCACCGCAGACCCGTTGGTTGAATTCCGGGACGTCACTTTTTCCTATCCCGGGTCAAGCGATGACCGTGTCATCCTGAACAAGGTAACCTTCACAGTGCCGCGCGGCAAGGTCACGGCCTTGATGGGTGCCTCGGGTGGTGGCAAGACCACTGTGCTGCGCCTGGTGGGCGGCCAGCAAAAAGCCAACAGTGGTGAAGTCCTGTTTGACGGCAATAATGTGGCGCAGATGGCGCCCGCCGTCCTGTACGCTGCACGGCGGCGCATGGGTATGCTGTTTCAGTTTGGCGCGCTTTTTACCGATCTGAGCGTATTTGACAATGTCGCTTTTCCGTTGCGCGAGCACACCAGCCTGGATGCCAGCCTGGTTCGCGACATCGTTCTCATGAAGCTTAATGCGGTTGGGCTGCGCGGCGCACGCGACCTGATGCCAGCTGAAGTTTCCGGCGGCATGGCCAGGCGTGTGGCGCTCGCCCGTGCCATCGTGCTCGACCCGGAGCTCATCATGTACGACGAACCGTTTGCCGGGCTGGACCCAATTTCGCTCGGTACCGCGGCGCAGCTCATTCGTCAGCTCAATGACACACTGGGCATCACCAGCATGGTTGTGTCCCATGACCTGGAAGAAACCTTCCGCATTGCCGACAAGGTCATTATTTTGGCCAACGGCGGTATTGCCGCGCAGGGTACGCCTGATGAGGTGAGGCATTCAAGCAATCCACTGGTACACCAGTTTGTCAATGCACTGAGCGAAGGCCCGGTGAAATTCCATTACCCCGGCCCTGGTGTGGAAGATGACTTCGGCCAGGTCCCGGCGAAAAAGATGGGTCACCCATGAATCGTAACAACCGATTCAACCCGGCTGGCATGCTGCGCAATCTCGGTTTTGCAGCTCGCGGCCAGCTGGCCCATCTGGGCTATGCCACGCGCCTGTTGCTGCAACTTGTGGCGATGACGGTGCCGACCTTGCGCCGCTTTGGCCTGGTGCGCGACCAGATTTTCTTTTTGGGCAATTATTCGCTGGCCCTTATTTCTGTATCGGGCCTGTTTGTCGGGTTTGTGCTTGGCCTGCAGGGTTACTACACCCTTCAGCGCTATGGCTCTTCAGAGGCGCTGGGCCTGCTGGTGGCCTTGAGTCTGGTTCGCGAACTTGGGCCCGTTGTCACCGCATTGCTGTTTGCCGGCCGCGCGGGCACGGCCCTGACTGCTGAGATCGGCCTCATGAAGGCCGGTGAGCAGCTGTCGGCCATGGAAATGATGGCGGTAGATCCGGTCCAGCGCATACTCGCACCGCGTTTTTGGGGCGGCGTCATTGCGATGCCGCTGCTGGCGGCCGTTTTCAGTGCCGTAGGCATTCTGGGTGGCTGGGGAGTTGGCGTCGTGATGATTGGCATTGACCCAGGGTCTTTCTGGAGCCAGATGCAGTCTGGCGTAGACGTCTGGCGTGATGTCGGCAACGGCATCATCAAAAGCTTTGCGTTCGGCGTCACCGTGACATTTGTCGCGCTGTACCAGGGCTTTGAAGCCCAGCCGACGCCGGAAGGCGTGTCGCGCGCCACCACCCGGACGGTGGTAGTAGCTTCCCTGGCGGTGCTGGGGCTGGACTTTTTGCTGACCACGCTGATGTTCAGCCTTTAAAAACTGCCAGCCTGCCGTTTTTGGCGACTCATGAGAAAATCTTTAATCCACGTGCTGCTCCCCTGACCGGGGTGCAGGGACACTGAAAGAAAAACAATGCAACGTTCAAGAAACGATCTATGGGTTGGTTTGTTTGTGCTGATCGGCGGACTGGCCGTACTTTTCCTTGCACTCAAATCGGCCAACCTGCTCTCGCTGAATTTCGACAGCTCCTACAAGGTCACCGCAAAATTTGACAACATCGGCGGCCTGAAACCCCGCGCAGCCGTCAAAAGCGCCGGCGTTGTAATTGGCAGGGTTGAAAACATCACATTCGACGACAAGTCCTATCAGGCCAGCGTAAACCTCTCCATGGAAAGCCGTTATGTTTTCCCCAAGGACAGCTCGCTTAAAATACTGACCAGCGGCTTGCTGGGTGAGCAATACATCGGTATTGAAGCCGGCGCAAGCGACAAGAATATGGCTTCCGGCGACGTGATCAAGCAAACACAGTCTGCCGTAGTCCTTGAAAATCTGATCAGCCAGTTTTTGTACAGCAAAGCGGCGGATAGCAGTTCCGGATCAGTAGCTGCACCGCCACCAGGGACTTCCAAATAAAAATGATGACACGAATGAGTTTTAAAAAAATGCTTTGGCCAGTGGCAGCCGGCTTGCTACTTGCGCTGCTGCAGGGCTGCGCAACAGGTCCTGATGCCAATCCGTCAGATCCGCTGGAGCCTTTCAACCGCGGGGTTTTCAGGTTCAACGAAGGCGTAGACAAGGCCATCCTGAAACCGGTGGCCACAGCCTACCGCGACGCAACACCGGCACCCGTGCGCACCGGCGTCAACAATTTCTTCGGTAACCTCGCGGACGTCTGGTCGCTGGTCAACAACGTGTTGCAGGTGAAGGTTGTGGAAGCCGCCGACACGCTGTTTCGCGTGGGCGTCAACACCACGATTGGGTTGGGCGGCCTGATTGATGTGGCGACAGAAATGAAGATTGAAAAACATCCCGAAGATTTTGGTCAGACCCTTGGCTTCTGGGGCGTGCGGGCCGGGCCTTACGTGGTGTTGCCTTTGCTCGGGCCATCGACGATGCGGGACAGTGTTGCCAAACTGGTGGACATCAAGGGTGACGTCGTGACCAACATTGACAGGATTCCGGTACGCAATTCGCTGGTTATCCTGCGCGGTGTTGACGCACGGGCGAGTTTTCTCGGTGCCGGCGATTTGCTTGAAAGCGCGGCCCTCGACAAATACACCTTCTCCCGTGATGTGTTTCTCCAGCGCAGGCGTAGCCTGATCGTGCCGTCGTCTCCTGAAACAGAAGAGCGTTATGACCTCCCGGAGGTTACCGCCCCGGTCAAGGCCGCTAACCCGGCGTCGCCGCCTGCGGCCAAATAAGCATTTTCCCGGCACATCGACTCACAAGGTTTACCTTAGAGTCATACAAATTGACTACCCCGATTCGGCCGCGCAGCAAAATAGCACGACAGTTTCGCTTTTAAAGGAAAAACATGAACCGCAGATTTTTAGGCCATCTAGCCACCGCTTTCCTCGGCATTTCCATGCTGGCGTCCGTGTCGCTTGTCCATGCTGCTGACGAAGCACCGGATGTGCTGATCAAACGCGTCTCGGCTGAAGTGCTGGATAACATCAAGGCCGATAAGGCTGTGAAGGCGGGTGACCTGCGCAAAGTGATTGCGCTGGTGGACAGCCAGATCATGCCCAACGTCAACTTCAC
>JANYFF010000188.1 GCA_025362825.1 Polaromonas sp.
GACACGCGCGGGCTCGCCCTGCGCCCGCAGCGCAAGCGTTTCGATGCCAAGGACCTGCAGTTGACTGGCTGCGACCGTAAACCGGATAGGACCGTTTGCCGCATGGACGGCTTGTATCGACGTCAAAGTGAGTACAAGAACGGCTGCGAGTGCGCAGGCTCGGGCGTACGTGTGAAAAGGGGCAGGAATCATGTTCATCGCTAACCTCAAGGGAGATGTCCGAAAGTTCGGATGTGGTCAGGCCGTCAAACCAGCCGACCAAAACGGATACGCTCCGCTACGGGAAAGCGGAATGCAAAAAGGATGGGTACAGCCACCGCAAGCGGTGACTGGCTTCAGGCGAAGGCTGAGCTTCGAGGCGGACGAAACGGTGATTCAGGCACCGCGAGAAGAAGGCGGCGGTTGCTGGACAGCGCTGTCAGGACATGCGCTGCAAAGTCCCAGGAAAAGCTCGCCGTGCTGGCCGTCACCAGATGTACCGTCCCTACGGCATGCAGCAGTTGATGTTCAAGTTCCTCTGAGGAAATGAATGCATCACCAAGCGCTTGCTTATTCTGCTCTGCAGTAAATATTTCTGGATGCGCGTGATCAAAAGCCAAAGGCTGCGGCCGGCCATGGTGGTCAAGGTCATGCACGAATTCTTTCGGATGAAAGCCGAAGCCGCCCGAACTGGTCATTAAAAAGACCATTGCCATGACTATCGCGATAAACCTTAACAGACTGCGCATCTAAAGATATTTGGAAATGTCTTTGAATTCTGCAACGGAGGCCTGCATGCCGGCTGCGCCTGTAGCTGCGATGCCTTCCAGGCAGCGATCCAGGTGGTCATGGATCACCAGCTTTTTTGCAGCGCTGATAGCCTTTTCCACAGCGTGCAACTGCTGGGCGATGTCAACGCATGTGCGCTCGGCTTCGATCATGGCAATCACGTTTTGCAGATGTCCCGTAGCCCGTTTCAGTCGTTTGATGACATCCGGATGAGCCGTGTGTACGTGTTTGGACAGATGTTTATGACTCACTACCGTATCCTACCCCCCAGGATAACCTACAGTCAACAAATACCCACACAGGAATCAGAGACATGCTCCAGATATTGGCCAATAGAACCTATCGGCACCTTTTTTTGCGCAGGTTATTGCACTGATAGGGCCCGGCCTTGCCACGGTCGCGCTTGGGCTACTCGCATTTGATCTCGCTGGCGCCAACGCAGGCGCAATTCTGGGTACAGCCTTAGCCATAAAGATGCTTGCGTATATTGGCATTGCGCCCATCGCTTCGGCTTTCGCTGAACGTTTGCCACGCCGTGCGGTGTTGGTTTCACTGGATTTGATTCGCGCAGGCGTAGCTATGGTGCTGCCTTTCGTTACCCAGATCTGGCAGGTTTATGTCCTGATATTCGTTCTGCAATCCGAGTCTGCAGCATTCACGCCGACCTTTCAGGCAGCGATTCCAGACGTGTTGCCGGATGAGGATTCCTACACCAAAGCGCTGTCTATGTCTCGACTGGCGTACGACCTTGAAAGCCTGGCTAGCCCGGCGCTGGCCGCGTTGCTGCTGACCGTAATTAGCTATCACAGCCTGTTCGTCGGTACTGTGTTCGGTTTTGTTGCGTCAGCTGCATTTGTAGTGTCAGCAGTCCTACCCAGTCCAAAAATGCCACCTAAGCGCAGCATCTATGAAAGGACAACTCGTACCCGTCCGTGTGAATATTGAATCGAAGCTCGCCAAGCAGGAAGTAAGCCCAATGCCAAAGCGGTGGTGCGTCGGAGGCAGCGCCGAGGTGCCGGTGTTGTCCAGCGTGGCCCGCAAAAGGCGGACGGGCGCGCTGCTAATCTGGTCCTTGCCGTCCTCCATTCGGCCGATCCAGCTGTTGAAGGATTCAGGATTTTCAGAGTTCACGGTGCCGTGTACTCCCACGCTGCACGTTATACCCGCCATATGCTGGATGATGCCGGAGATGCCTGCCGCCGCGCAGTCAGTAGGAACGGGGCAGTTCAAGCACGTGCTCGGCCACATGACTCAGGATCATGTTGGTCGAGATGGGCGCGACCTGGTACAGGCGTGTCTCGCGAAACTTGCGCTCAATGTCGTATTCACAGGCGAAGCCAAAACCACCGTGCGTCTGCAGGCAGGCATTGGCCGCCTCCCAGCTCGCTTTAGCGGCCAGGTATTTCGCCATGTTGGCCTCCACACCGGCGTTCTGACGCGCGTCAATCTTTTCGCAGGCGCGCCAGCGCATCAAGTTGGCGGCTTCCAGTTCGACAAAGGCTTCAGCCAGCGGAAACTGGATGCCCTGGTTCTGCCCTATCGATCGTCCAAATACTTTACGCTCATTGGCGTAGTTACAGGCTTTTTCGAGGAACCAATAGCCGTCGCCAATGCACTCCGCGGCAATCAGGGTGCGCTCGGCGTTCAATCCTTCAAAGATGACCTTCAGTCCCTTGCCCTCCTGGCCCAGCAGTGCGTTTTCAGGTAACTCCAGGTTGTCAAAGAACAGCTCATTGGTCTCATGGTTGACCATGTTCAGGATGGGCCGAACCGTCAGACCTTTACCAATCGCTTTGTCCAGCTCGACGATGAAACATGACAGGCCGTCGCTCTTTTTTTGCACCTGATCAAGCGGCGTTGTACGCGCCAGCAGTATGAGCAGGTCGCTGTGCTGTACGCGGGATATCCAGACTTTCTGGCCATTGATGACCCAGCGTCCATCCTTTTTTACGGCAGTGGTCTTTAGTTTGGTGGTGTCGCTGCCGGTGGTAGGTTCTGTCACCCCCATGGACTGCACGCGCAGGTCACCCGACGCGATCCGGGGCAGGTAAAACTCCTTCTGGGCTTGCGTGCCGCTAAAGACAATGGTGTTCATCACATACATCTGCCCATGGCAGGCGCCCGAATTTCCGCCCGAACGGTTAATTTCTTCCATGATCACCGATGCCTCGACCATCGAAAGGCCCGGTCCACCAAAATCCTGGGGAATCAGCGCGGCCAGCCAGCCCGCCTTGGTAAGGGCGTTTACAAACTCCTCGGGGTATCCGCGCTTTTCATCAATCCGGCGGTGGTATTCGGCCGGAAACTGGTTGCACAGACCGCGTACTGCGTCACGGAGTTCCTGATGTCTGTCAGGCGCGGAGAAGATGGATGCAGTCATATTTGCCTAAAAATTCAAAAAAGTTATTCACTAGTAATGTCTGATTAATATTTAAAATAATAAAAATCTCTGATTGCACTATCAACTTTCGGCATGGAGCAAAGATGGATTTCAAACAACTACGCGCCTTGATCACCGTTGCCGAAACCGGCAATGTCACTCATGCGTCAAATTTATTGAACCGGGTGCAACCCGCAGTATCGCGCCAGTTGCGCATGCTGGAAAAAGACCTCGGTGCCGAGTTGTTTGATCGCCGCCACGGCATGTAACTCAAGCCGTCGGGCAAAGCCATGCTGGAATACGCCCGCCGCATACTCAACGAGATAGCGCTGGCCATGGTCGCAATCCAGCTACCGACGGCCCGGTCTCAGGCATCGTGAGCATCGGCTTGCTGGCTAGCTGGCTAGCACATCAGACCTTCTTGCGGCGAGGTTTCCGACATGAAGGCCAGGTGGCTCCTCGCTTACCCGGTCAGTTCAACCCGCATGGCATCAATAACCGCCTTGTAATCCAGCTTGCCGAATATGGCGCTACCAGCTACGAAGGTATCGGCGCCGGCAGAGGCCACACGTGCAATGTTTTCCAGCTTGATGCCGCCATCGACTTCAAGGCGAATGTCTTTGCTCGATGCGTCTATGCGCTTGCGCGCCTGTTCGATTTTCCGCAATGCCGAATCAATAAAGCTTTGGCCGCCAAAACCCGGGTTGACACTCATGATGAGAATCAGGTCAATGTCGTCGATCACCCAGTCCAGCACGTCCATGGAGGTCGCCGGGTTGAACACCAGGCCGGCCTTGCAGCCCTTCGACTTGATCGCCTGCACACTGCGGTGCACGTGGCTTGACGCGTCAGGGTGAAAGCTGATGAAGTCAGCGCCCGCTTCTGCAAAGGCTGCGGCCAGGCTGTCCACCGGTTGCACCATCAGGTGTACGTCAATCGGGACGGCAGTGCCGGCAGCCGTTTTGGCATGCGGCTTGAGAGCCTGGCAAATCATCGGGCCGAAGCTGAGGTTGGGCACGTAATGGTTGTCCATCACGTCGAAGTGGATCCAGTCCGCCCCGGCTGCAATCACGGTTTTGAGTTCATCGCCCAGGCGGGCAAAGTCGGCAGACAGGATGGACGGTGCGATGCGGTAGTCAGGCTTTTTTTGGCTCATACCGTAATTATCGCGGCAAGGCCGAAGCGCGCCTGCACGGGCCTTGACACCGCACCGGCAAGGCTGGCGGTTAACATGGGCACCCACCCTTTTTCACCCCATGCCCAAATATCAGTTTTCCTGCGCAGTTGTTCCCCAGTACGTGCCTGAGCAGTCCTCACCAG
>JANYFF010000225.1 GCA_025362825.1 Polaromonas sp.
GTCAGCAGGTCCATCATGACCCAGGTCTGCTTCGCCCCTATCGCCAGATCCATCGCGCCGCCGACTGCGGGAATCGCGTCTTTTTCACCGGTGTGCCAGTTGGCTAGGTCGCCCGTCGCACTGACTTGAAACGCACCCAGCACACAAATGTCCAGATGCCCGCCGCGCATCATTGCAAAACTGTCGGCGTGGTGGAAAAATGCGCCGCCCTTGCGCAACGTCACGGGCTGTTTGCCGGCGTTGATCAGGTCGTAGTCTTCGGCACCATGCGCCGGTGCGGGACCCATGCCCAGAATGCCGTTTTCACTGTGCAGCAGCACCTCCCGGCTTACCGGAATATGGTTTGCCACCAAAGTAGGCATGCCGATGCCCAAGTTGACATAAGCCCCCTCGTCAATATCGCGCGCCACCCGTGCCGCGAGTTGGTCCCTGGTGCGTTTTTGATAGGCCATCTGATGCTCCAGCTAAAAAATCAGGCTGCCGCCGGAATGCCTCCGGACTGCGTCGCGACGCGCGGGATCCGGACAATACGGTTCACGAAAATGCCGGGCGTGACCACATGTTCAGGATCAAGTTCTCCCAACTCCATCACTTCATGCACGGTGGCCACCGTCCACTTGCACGCGGTGGCCATGACGGGGCCGAAGTTGCGCGCCGCCATGCGGTAGGTCAGATTGCCCCAGCGGTCGCCGCGTTCAGCTTTGACAAGAGCCAGGTCACCGTATAAGGGGTATTCCAGCACGTAATGCCGGCCGTCGATGTCCCGTATTTCCCTGGGTGTTCCATCGGTGTTGAGCGCAAGTGGCGTGCCGTAACCCGTGGGTGAAAAAAACGCGCCTATGCCGGCGCCGGCAGCGCGTATTCTTTCGGCCAGATTGCCTTGCGGCACCAGTTCCAATTCTATTTTTCCACTGCGGTACAAAGCGTCGAACACGTACGAGTCGGACTGGCGCGGAAAACTGCACACAATCTTGCGCACGCGCCCGGCTTTGAGCAACGCGGCCATGCCATGGTCGCCATTGCCAGCGTTGTTGTTGATGATGGTCAGGTCCTTTGCACCCTGCCGCATCAGGCCGTCGATCAGTTCTAGCGGAATACCGGCGGTGCCGAAACCTCCAATCATCACGGTGGCCCCGTCCGCCACATCGCCCAGCGCCGCGTCTACGCTGGGCGCAATTTTGTTGATCATGCGAGTTTTTCCTACAGCTTGCCGGGACGCGACTTCAACCTTTCGTCACCTCACGGGTCGTACACGGGCAAAATACCAGCGATGTTAATGCAACCCTCCCAAGCCGACGTACGCCGCTTTTTCTGCTCCGTCTACGCCAAGGCCCGATCGGGCCAGGCGCTCGAAGCCATCGAGACCATCGCGGGTGCCTGGATGGACGAACATCCCGAATACCGCGGCGATTTCGCCGATGTCGAGACCGCACTGCGCCAGATGGCCGATCCCGGTGAAGGTAAGACCAACCCGTTTTTGCATCTGTCCATGCATCTATCGATCAGCGAGCAGTGCTCCATCGACCAACCGCGCGGCATTCGTCAGGCGGTGGAATTACTGACGCATCGGCTGAATTCGTTGCACGACGCGCAGCATGCTGCTATGGAATGCCTGGGAAAAATGTTGTGGGAGAGCCAGCGCTCAGGCCTTGGGCCTGACGGCGAAGCCTATATAGCCTGCGTGCAGCGCTTTGCCACACGCGACTAAGATCGTTCGAGCCTATTTGAATTTGGACTCGGGCACCGTCTTCAGCATAGTGGGCAGCGAGTGCACGTAATTGGCCAGCTCTTTTAGCTCAGCATTGGAAAACTGCTTGCTGACGCCCCCCATGATGGCGTTGGAGCGACCCCAAACTGCGTGGGCTTCAGTCTTGTAGGATTTCAGCGCCACAAACAGATAGTCAGCATGCTGGCCTGCAATCTTGGGATAGGTCGGGGCGATCGGTGCACTAAAGTTGGCGCCATGGCAGGACACGCAGGCGCCTTTTGTAACCAATTCAGCGACCCTGCCCGTGGGCTCGGCCTTTGGCGGCTCAGCAACGACTTCCCGTTTGCCCAGCGCCTCGTAATACGCGCCGAGATCGGCCATGTCCTGATCCGTCAAAGATGTGGCGATACCCCGCATCGACGGATGTTTACGCTCACCCTTCTGATAGGCGTTAAGCGCAGAAACGATATACCCCGCACCCTGGCCAGCGATCATCGGGACTTTGTAGACCTCGGGAAAACTTGCCTGGTATCCCTTGATTCCATGGCAACCGATACACATTGCAACCTTTTTTTCGCCGGCCTTTGCATCCCCTTTGATTTCTTGCCCTACGGCTGCGGGGACCGTCACCGAAGTGACAAACAGGACAAATATCGACAACAGCAATTTGTTCATTTTGCGAAGACAATCCAGAGGAGCGGGGTATAGATGACTCGTCATTATATCGGCCGCGCTGTCTCAACGACCCCCAGTTTCCCCTCTGCACTACCTCACCATGAAATTCCAAGGAACCAAAAATTACGTCGCGACGCAGGACCTGATGTTGTCCGTCAACGCGGCCATTACCCTCAAGCGCCCATTGCTGGTAAAAGGCGAGCCGGGTACCGGCAAGACCATGCTGGCGGAAGAAGTTGCGCTGGCCCTCGACATGCCATTGCTGCAGTGGCACATCAAGTCGACCACCAAGGCGCAACAGGGTCTGTACGAGTACGACGCCGTGAGCCGCCTGCGCGACTCGCAACTGGGCGACGCAAAGGTCAAGAGCATTCAAAACTATATTGTCAAGGGCGTCCTGTGGCAGGCCTTTACCGCCGAGGCGCAGGTTGCCCTGCTGATAGACGAGATCGACAAGGCCGACATCGAATTCCCGAATGACCTGTTGCGCGAGATCGACCGCATGGAGTTCTATTGCTATGAAACGCGTGAACTTATCAAGGCCAAGCACCGGCCGCTGGTGTTCATCACTTCGAACAACGAGAAAGAATTGCCCGACGCCTTTTTGCGCCGCTGTTTTTTCCACTACATCAAGTTCCCGGATGCGGACACGATGAAAAGCATCATCGACGTGCATTTCCCCGGTCTCAAAAAAGACCTGCTTAACGCAGCGATGAAAACCTTCTACGACGTGCGCAACCTGCCTGGATTGAAAAAGAAACCATCGACAAGCGAACTGCTGGACTGGCTCAAGCTGCTGGTCGCCGAGGACATTCCGCTGGAAGCGCTCCAGAGTAAGGAAGACAAGGTCGCGGTGCCGCCGCTGGTCGGCGCGCTGCTGAAAAACGAACAGGACGTAACACTGTTTGAAAAGCTGGTCTTCATGCAGCGCAACAACCGCTGAACGCACCAGGCTTGCCCCCATGAACACCGCTGCGATGCTCAAAGATGGCCTGACTGACGCGGCCGGATTCCTGGGTGGCGCCCTGCTCGGCCTGGGGGCCGGACACCTTCTGGGTCTGGAGACTTTTACCGGCACTTTTGGCAATAGCGCACTGGGTGGTATTTTACTGGTCGGTTTGGGGGGCGGGCTGGGGCTTCAGCTGGCACGCCGCTGGCGTCGCAGGTTGACACAAGGCCAGAAGCTGACCGGGGAGCAACCCGGAGGCAGCGAATGATGAATTTCGTCGCACCCGTGACGCTCGCAGCCGGGGGCATCGAGCTCGTCCCCCTATCCCTTGCGCACGAAACCGGCCTGCGCGCCGCAGCGGCCGACGGAGAACTCTGGAAGCTGCGCGTGGCGTCAGTGCCGGAGCCAGAACAAACCCGCGCCTATATTGAAGCGGCACTGGCTGCGAAGGACGCCGGCAGCCGTTTTGCCTTTGCGGTGTGTGACCAAGCCACCGGTACGGTCCTGGGCTCCACCAGTTACCACGATATGTTGCCGCCGGTCAAACGCGTTGAAATTGGCTGGACCTGGTATGCCCAACGCTGCCAGCGCACCCATGTCAATACCGCTTGCAAACTGCTGATGCTCACGCACGCGTTTGAGGCGCTGCGCTGTCATGTGGTCGGCTGGCGCACCGACAACTTCAACTTCACCAGCCAGCGCGCCATTGAACGGCTCGGCGCGCACAAGGATGGGGTGATTCGCGGTCACGCCCTGCGCCGCGACGGCACGATTCGGGACACGGTGATGTACAGCCTGCGCGCCGGCGAGTGGCCCGAGGTCAAGGCGCAACTGCTTTACCGGCTGGCTCAACAGCAGGCCCCCGCCACCCTTTGAGAGGAGTCCCCGATGCTGAT
>JANYFF010000231.1 GCA_025362825.1 Polaromonas sp.
CACATCACAGGGCCGGCGGAATGGCAAAAGCGGATTGCCACGGGGGAGTTCAAGTCCATCCCGGTAACGAGCGCCTAGGCCAACACGACGTGCGGTTTGCGTCCGTGTGAGCGAGACCATGATCGGTGTTTTTGACAGCGGCGTAGGCGGTCTGAGCGTTCTGAAAGCCTTGCGCGAAGAGCTACCACACGAAGACTTTATCTATATCGCCGACAGCGGCCACGCGCCGTACGGCGAACGAGACGAGGCCCACGCCATCGCCCGCTCCCGCGCCGTCGCTGCCCATCTGGTCAGCCGGAACGTCAAGGCGCTGGTGATTGCCTGCAATACGGCGACGGCGGCGGCCATTCACTCCCTGAGGGCCGACTACCCACTGCTGCCCATCATCGGCGTGGAGCCGGCCCTGAAACCCGCCGTGGCCCTGAGCAAGACTGGTCACATTGCGGTGCTGGCGACGCGAAGCACGCTTGGCAGCGGCAGGTTTCAGGCCCTGCTGGACTCGCAGGCCGGGCTGGCCCGCTTTACGCTGCAGGCCTGTGACGGCCTGGCCGACGCTATAGAACGCAGCGCTGAAAACCGGGATACTACTGAAATAATAGCAAGCTGTGCCCGGTACACTAGGGCAGCGGGCATTTTTGGTACCCAAACAGGGCAAATTGACACGCTCGTGCTCGGCTGCACCCATTACCCTTTTGCGCGGCCCTACCTGGAGGAACTGTTGGGCCCGCACGTGCAGATTGTGGACAACGGGCAAGCCGTGGCGCGCCAGACACGGCGGCTTTGCGCTCCGATGCTCAATTCACCCAGTTTTCCTGCCCCGTCTTCTGGACAGGTAGACCTGTTCACCACCGGACAGCCGCAGACCCTGCAGGCGGCTGCTGGTCGCTGGCTGGGTTTAGTGGGGCTTGTGAAGCCTTTGTAGGCCCATACCAACAGCGATTAGCGGCGGCAGGGACGCTCATCCCCACCATGTAATGGGGGTTGCCACAGCGACCATCCAGCGCTAGACTTTGTTACGGATTGTTTATGGGCGCCCCAAACCTGGAACACCTCCCTCCAGCGCTATGCTGGAAAACACTTTCCTCAGGGCTATTGCGGGAGTTTTACTTTGTCCAGTCATGCGTCGCTGAACCACATCTTTCGTAGCAGATGGAACGATGCCCTGGGGGTTATGGTTGCCGTCCCGGAGGTGGGTTCCTGCATCAGCACCGGAGCATCCAGTCGCAGCAAGTACGCCATGAAAACCGCGTACCCCCGTCCTGGCCGGTGGGATGCGTTGGCGTTAGGCATCGCGCTGGCGTGGGGAACTGCATTGCCGGGTGCGCAGGCCAACCCGGTTGGCGGCGTGGCCATCCATGGACAGGCAAGCTTTGCCACCAGCGGCAATACGCTGAAGGTGACGACCCAAAATGGCGCCAATACCAGTCACTCGGCCATCAACTGGCAAAGTTTTTCCATCCCAGCTGGAAACACCACCTATTTTCAGCAGCCCACGGCAGCCAGCACAGCCATCAACCGGGTGGTAACCAATACGCCTTCACTGATTTTTGGCACCCTGTCGAGCAACGGCAATCTGGTTCTCGTCAACCAGGCCGGTTTGACGGTAGGCGCCGGTGCAGTGGTTGATACCGCCGGGTTTACGGCATCAGCGTTGCGTATGACGGATGCTGATGCCGTTGCGGGGCGGTTACGTTTTGGTGACGGCACTGCGTCTGGCGGCGGCGTTTCGGTACACGGCAGCATCCTGGCGCGCAGTGGTGACGTGGTGTTGCTGGCGCCCAGCATTGACACCGGCAAGGACGCTTTGATTCAGGCACCCAACGGCAACACCATATTGGCGGCTGGCCGGCAAATCGAGATCACGGGCCGTGGCCTGGAAGGCATCACCTTGCAGGTGCAGGCACCGTCCGATGTCGCGATCAACCTAGGGACGCTTAAAGGCAATGCCGTCGCCATTTTTGCTGGCACGCTAAGGCACAGCGGTGATATTCAGACCAACACCGTTAGCATGCAAGGCGGAAAAATCGTACTTAAAGCTGTTGGCGACGCTTACGTAGAAGGTGGCGGCAAACTGACGGCGACTGGAACGACAGGCGGCACTGTTGAGGTACTGGGTAGCCGCGTGGCGGTCAAAGACCAGGCGGTAATTGACGTGTCGGGCGATCTGGGCGGTGGCACCATCCTGGTAGGCGGCGATCTGCAGGGCAAGAACCCCGAGGTCATGAATGCGCGGGAAACCAGCGTGGCTCCCGGTGTGGTGCTAGCCGCTGATGCGCGCGTGAAGGGCGGCGGCGGCAAAGTTGTTGTCTGGGCCGACAATGCCACGCACTTTGACGGTCATTTGAGCGCTCGAGGCGGAGATCAGGGCGGTGACGGCGGCTTTGGCGAGACCTCGGGCAAACAAGTGCTGTACTTTGCAGGCACGGCAGATCTGAGCTCTCAGCGCGGCAAGCGCGGGGCCTTGCTGCTCGATCCGGCGAACATCACGGTGGGCACGTTGCCTCAGATCAATGGGACGATCGGCGACATCGTCACTGCGACTGATTTGGACGCGGTCACCAAGTTTGCAGGCGCCAACAGCCAGATCACGGCCACCGCATTGACAACACTGCTGAATACGGCTGATGTCACTTTGGCTGCCAGCAACAATATTGCTATTAATTCACCGATTGCAAAGGTCGGTCCGACAGCCAGCACGCTAACCTTGAGCGCCGGCACAGTCTCAATAAACAGCTCGATTGGATCAACAGGAGGAGCGCTTAATCTCGCGCTAAACACAACGGGCACGGCGACACTCAACAGCACATATAAAAACGGGACTTTGACGAGCAGTAATGGGACGCTAGCGATGGGCAGTTCAGCCACACTGGATACTGTCACAGTGGGAAGCAACTTGGGCTTGAGTGGTTCGCAGGTGTTTATCAACAACGGCCTGACGCTGGCCAACGGCGTCACCCTCAGCACCGGTACGGCCAACCTGTACTACCAAGGAACCCAGACGGTGGCCGTGGCTGGCACGGGCGGCTCGGCTACGCTCAAGCGCACGGGTGGGACCACTTTCGTTAACTATGGCACCCCTAACGGTACTCTCACACTGGGTACTGGCCTGACTTACCGCGGTGCCGGCGATTTCAGTGACGCCAACTCCAACGGCGGACTGATCAACAACGGCACCATTGCGGCCGATGCTTCCGGAACGCTGAACATCAGGACTACCCGATTTACCAACGCAGGAACCATCGCGCAGACCGGCGGGATTTTTAATCTCGCGGGCAACTACACGTTAGGCTCACTGGGAACAATCAGCCGCAGCGCCGGCGACTTCAATATCAACGGTACGCTGGACCTGGCATCTGGCTCGCTGAACATCGGCGCGCCAACTTTTGGCACAGGCGGCTTGACGTCTGTCAGTGGCACGATCAAGAACGGTACGATCACCAGCAGCGACACCACCAGTCTCAATAGCAGCAATGCCACACTGGATACTGTCACAGTGGGAAGCAACTTGGGCTTGAGTGGTTCGCAGGTGTTTATCAACAACGGCCTGACGCTGGCCAACGGCGTCACCCTCAGCACCGGTACGGCCAACCTGTACTACCA
>JANYFF010000246.1 GCA_025362825.1 Polaromonas sp.
CCTGTACCAACATCGGTTGCATTCCATCGAAGGCGCTGCTGCAGTCGTCCGAGCATTACGAGCAGGCGGGTCAACACTTTGCCGACCATGGCATTGAGGTCAAGGGTCTCAGCCTGGACCTGGCGAAGATGATTGGCCGCAAGGACACCGTGGTCAAGCAGAACAATGACGGCATCGTCTACCTGTTCAAGAAAAACAAGGTGACTTTCTTCCACGGTCGCGGCTCATTTGTTGCGGTCAAAGACGGCCTCTACGACATCAAGGTGGCTGGCGCTGCTGAGGAAGTTATATCGGGTAAGCACATCATCGTGGCAACCGGCTCCAACGCCCGGGCTCTGCCGGGCACGCCGTTTGATGAAGAAAACATCCTGTCCAATGACGGCGCGCTGCGCATCGGTGCGGTGCCGGCCAAGCTTGGCCTGATCGGCTCGGGTGTGATTGGCCTGGAAATGGGGTCCGTGTGGCGCCGCCTTGGCGCCGAGGTGACGGTACTTGAGGGCCTGCCGACCTTCCTGGGTGCGGTTGACCAGCAGATCGCCAAGGAAGCCAAAAAGGCCTTTGACAAGCAGGGCCTGAAAATCGCGCTGGGCGTGAAGGTTGGCGAGATCAAAACCGGTAAAAAGGGCGTTAGCGTGGCTTACACCGACGCTAAAGGCGAAGCCCAGACGCTCGAAGTCGACAAGCTCATCATCTCGATTGGGCGGGTTGCCAACACCATTGGCCTGGCAGCGGAAGCCGTAGGCCTGGCGCTGGACGAGCGCGGCGCGATTGTGGTGGACGGCGACTGCAAAACCAGCCTGCCCAATGTCTGGGCGATTGGCGATGTGGTGCGCGGCCCCATGCTGGCGCATAAGGCTGAAGAAGAGGGCGTTGCCGTCGCCGAGCGCATCGCCGGCCAGCATGGGCATGTGAACTTCAACACTATTCCCTGGGTGATTTATACGAATCCTGAAATTGCCTGGGTTGGCCAGACTGAAGAGCAGCTCAAGGCGGCTGGCCGAGCCTACAAGGCTGGTACTTTCCCGTTCCTAGCCAATGGCCGTGCGCGTGCTCTGGGTGACACCACCGGTATGGTCAAGATGCTGGCGGATGCGGCAACGGACGAAATCCTCGGTGTGCACATCGTTGGCCCGATGGCCAGCGAGCTGATTGCCGAGTGCGTGGTGGCGATGGAGTTCCGCGCCAGCAGTGAAGACATCGCGCGTATTTGCCACGCCCATCCGTCGCTGAGCGAAGCCACCAAAGAGGCGGCGCTGGCAGTTGACAAGCGCATGCTCAATTTCTGAGCTGATATTGCCATTTTGGTACTGAAATAGGCCTGCAGCCCGCGGAAAACGGGCGTCTGCAGCTATTGAACTCATAGCAATCAGGAATTCCCCCTTGAAAGTCAAGCAAGCCTATGACGCCGAACTGCTGGCCCGGGGCTATACCTCGGACCCGGCCCAGTTGCGGGCGGTCGATGCGCTGGAGCGGTGTGCGGGCGAATGGGCTGGCTTCAAGGAGCAGCGCTCCAATGCCTTCAAAAAGCTGATACACCATCCAGACACGCCGCGTGGCGTGTACATGTATGGGGGCGTGGGTCGGGGCAAGAGTTTCCTGATGGATTGCTTCTACAACGCAGTGCCCCTGAAGCGCAAAACGCGCCTGCATTTTCACGAGTTCATGCGTGAAGTGCATCGGGAATTGCGCGACCTGCAGGGCACAGTCAACCCGCTGGACGAGTTGGGCAAGCGCATTGCCAAACGCTACAAGTTGATCTGTTTCGATGAGTTTCATGTGGCGGACATTACCGATGCGATGATTTTGCATCGCCTGCTAGCGGCGCTTTTTGACAACGGCGTCGGGTTTGTCACCACGTCGAACTTCAAGCCGGATGACCTGTACCCGAACGGCATGCACCGTGACCGAATTCTGCCCGCGATTGAATTGCTCAAGGCCCACCTTGAAGTGCTTAGCGTTGACAACGGAACCGATTACCGGCGCCGCACATTGGAGCAGCTCAACCTGTACCACACGCCGCTGGGCCCGCAGGCGGATGCAGAAATGGCCGAGGCGTTCAATCGGCTGGCCGAGTCGCAGGACGAAAACCCGGTACTACAGATTGAAGCGCGCCAGATACAGGCGCGTCGCAAGGCCGGTGCCTTGGTCTGGTTTGATTTCAAGACCCTGTGTGGCGGCCCGCGCTCGCAAAACGATTACCTCGAGATCGCCACGCAGTTCCACACCGTATTGCTCAGCGATGTACCAGCCATGCCGGTGCGAATGGCCTCGGAAGCCCGGCGCTTTACCTGGCTGGTAGACGTGCTTTACGACCGGCGTGTAAAACTCATCATGTCGGCGGAGGTTCCCCCCGAGGCGTTGTACACGAACGGGCCGCTGGCACATGAGTTTCCGAGGACTGTTTCCAGACTGAACGAAATGCAGTCTGCCGAGTTTCTGGCGCTCGAGCGCAGGGATGTGGACACCACACTGACATGAAAAAAATCATCATTTTTTGCCTGTTTTCTGTTTGCGGTTTGACAGCGCATGCCCAGGTTCCGGCTGCAGCCGGCGCGGCCGCATCTGCGTCTGCTGCAGCCGATAACGAGCGCGCCCGAATCAGCAGCGAAAGATCGCGGCTGGAAGC
>JANYFF010000271.1 GCA_025362825.1 Polaromonas sp.
TTTTGTCGCCGCGCGCCAGAGTTTTCTACAGTGGTATCCGCCCGAAATTGCATCGTGTGGCCGTGACTTTTACGGAATGATCGAAACTTTTCCACTCAAGCGCGCCATCCCCATGATCTTCAAGGGCAGCGGCGACTGCACCAAGATTGACTGGACTTTTCTGGGCGGCTCGATTGCCAACTGGTCGTTTGTCTGCTTTGTGGCGATTGCCATCGTGATGTTGGTGCTGATCGTGCGTCAGGCGCGCAGGCGCTAGGGTTCGATTTTTTGAATCTTCATCCCAAAAGCCGTACGGCTTTTTAAGCATAAACAAGCAGGGAGCAACGCCCGTCCCACATGCATCAAGGGTATTAGGCGATTCTTGAAGTCAGGCAATATACTGGATATAACAACAGTATATTTGACCAGATTTGAACGCCATCATGCCCGCCCTGCAGTGCTCCACCTTTGCCAATCGCACCTTGCCAGACCACTTGCAGGTCTGGCGCGCTGGCGAGCTGGGCTGCGCGAGTGCACTTACGGTCGCTACCGGTTATGCCGCGCTTGACCTGGTGTTGCCCGGCGGCGGCTGGCCGCTGGGGGCGCTGGTTGAGGTCTTGCAGGGGCAGGCAGGCCTGCATGAATGGGGCGTCATGGCGCCCGCGCTGGCCGCCATCCAGCATGAAAAACCTGCGGCTCTAACCGTTCTGGTCGGCGCGCCGTATCTGCCTTTTGGCCCGGCCCTGGCTGCGCGCCACGTTTGCATGCGCAGGCTGCTTTCCATCCATGCCCCGCAAGGCCAGGCACCTTCGCTGTTGTGGGCCACGCGTGAGGCGCTACAGTGCGCTGACGTGGCTGCCGTGCTGGCCTGGCTGCCCGACGCCCGCAGCGCGCATTTGCGGCGCCTGCAGATTGCCGCCCATGCCCATGGCAAGCTGCTCTTCGTTTTCAGGCCCCTGCGTGCGCAAAACGAGTCTTCACCAGCGCCGCTGCGCCTGCTGCTGGAGGGTGCGGTTGGTGATGCCGGCAGCCTGCTGGTGCATGTGCTCAAGCGGCGCGGCCCGCCGCTGGCTGCGCCGCTGCTACTCGATACCCGGCCCGCCAGACTGTCTGCGTTGCTGGCCGCCAGCCGCGAAAGGGCCAGGCTCAAGCGTGAAGAACTCCTGCCTTCGCTGCCGGCCCTGTTGCCCACGCTTTTTACTCTGGAGCCCAACGGCCATGCGCTGGATCGCACTGCAAGCCTGCATCACTGAGCCCGGCCCATCGGGCATGGATGACGCCACCGCGCAACGAGCGGTGGCTAGCATGGCGTTGGGATTGACGCCGCGCGTGACGCTGCTGGACGAGGCCGTGCTGATGGAGGTTTCGGGCAGCCTGCGCCTGTTTGGTGGCCTGGCAAAGCTGCTGCAGCGGCTGGAGCAGTGGTTTTTACTGTTTTTGGTATCAAACAGTGCCGCAGCCCAGGTAAAGCGGGCACAAGGCGCTACATCTTTGATAGCGTTGGGCCAGCTCAGGTGGCAATGCGGTCAGCTGGGCACCCCCCGCAAGCGCGTCGCAGAGCTGCCCATGCACACGCTGACGGCTGCCCGGCCGCACCTTGGTGTGCTGGAGCGCATTGGCTGCCGCAACTGGGACGACGTGCTGCGCCTGCCGCGTGACGGCCTGGCGCGCCGCTTTGGCGCCGGCCTGCTGGAGGCGCTGGACCGCGCCGGTGGCAAGGCGCCGGACAACTACGAGTGGCTGGTGTTGCCCGAACAATTCGCCGAAAAGATCGAACTCGATGCGCTGGTGACGCACGCGCCCGCGCTGATGGCCGGTGTTGAGCGCCTGCTGGTGCATTTGCAGGCCTGGCTGCTGGGCCGGCAAAGCGGCCTGTGCGCGCTGAAGATCATCTGGCACCTGGACAAGCGCCGGGATGTACCGCCCACCGGCGAGCTGGAAATCCGCACCGCCAGCCCGGCGCAGGACTTGCGCCACATGGCGCGGCTGATCGCCGAGCACCTGGCGCAGCAGGTGCTGCCGGCGCCGGTGCATTCGCTCACGCTGGCCTCGCTGGTGACCGAGCTGCTGACTGATTCAGCCGCTGCCACCGGCAGCCTGCTGATGGAGGTGCGCCAGCAGGGTGACAGCGCGCTTGAGCTCATCGAGCGCCTGAGCGCACGCCTGGGTGATGCCCATGTGCAGGTCTGGCAGCCTTGCACCGACCACCGGCCCGAGCAGATGCAGCGCTGGGTTCCAGCCCGTCATGCTATTAAATCCATAGCTACAGATGTCCGTAATACGGGGGCTACGGGTATTAAACGCATCAAAAACAGCCTAAATTCTACTTTGCAGACAAAAACCGAGGCCAAGACCGAAGCCTTGTACCCCAGCTGGCTGCTGACCAACCCGCTGCAGTTGCAAACCGTCGGCAACAGCCCTGTTTACCAGGGCCGGCTGGTACGCCTGACGGGCCCGCAGCGGCTGGAAATCAGTGGCTGGTTGATGCCGGGTGAAGGACGGGGCGATGCAGATGAAACGCGTGCCGACCCGCCCACCATGCGTGATTACTACATTTACCGCAGCGAACAGGGCAGCCTGCTGTGGGTTTACAGCGAACGCCTGGGCCAGGCCAGGGCCGGGCGCCAGACCCGGCGCAGCTGGTATTTACAGGGCTTTTTTGCCTGAAAGTCTTTTGTGTTCACCGGCCCGCTTCCAGACTACGCCGAGCTGCACGCGCTCAGCAATTTCAGCTTTCAGCGCGGGGCGTCGCACGCGCATGAGCTGGTTCTTCGGGCGGCCGAGCTCGGCTACCGGGCGATTGCCATTACTGATGAATGCTCTGTGGCAGGCGTGGTGAAAGCCCATGTGGCCGCTACACAACTTGGGGTCAAGCTGCTGCCGGGTGCCGAGTTTCTGGTGCAGGCAAAAGCTGAAGGCCCCGGCTTCAGGCTGGTGGTGCTGCCGCACAACGCTGCGGGCTGGGGCAACCTGTGCGAGTTCATCACCTTTGCCAGGCAGGCCGGGGATGTGATTGACAAGGGCAGTTACCGCGTTGCCCTGGGGGAAACCGATTTTTCGCTACTGGCCGAATGCGAGCTTATTCTTTCGCCGCTCCCTGGTGCTATCGATACCGAAGCACTGACTGCCCATTGCACCTGGGCCTGCGGGCTTTTTTTATCCACTGTATGGCTGGCGGTGGAGTTGTTGCAAGGGCTGGATGACGCACTGCGCCTGCAGCAGCTCCAGCAGGTCTCAACGCGCACCGGCATACGCCTGGTGGCTGCCGGCAATGTGCTGATGCACGTCCGCTCACGCAAGCCGCTGCACGATGTGCTGACCGCCATCAAGCTCGGCAAGACGGTGCATGAATGCGGCTTTGAGCTGCAGGCCAACGGCGAGGCGCACCTGCGGCCACGCATGCGGCTGGCTGATATTTACCCAGCCACTCTGTTGCGCGCCACGCTTGAAGTCGCCGCGCGCTGCAGCTTCAACCTCGGTGAAATCCGCAACCTTTACCGTTACCCGCAGGACGACATGGTGCCGGCGGCAGAAACGCCGGCATCCTGCCTCAGACGCCTCACATGGCAGGGCGCCCACAAACGCTACCCGGGCCGTATCCCACGCAAAATCAGCCGGCAGCTGATGTTTGAGCTGGCCCTGATTGAAGAGCTGGAATATGAAATGTTCTTCATCACCGTGCATGACGTCGTGCGCTTTGCGCGGGGACGGGGCATCCTGTGCCAGGGGCGCGGTTCGGCTGCCAATTCTGCGGTTTGTTATTGCCTGGAGGTGACTGCGGTCAACCCGGTTGAAAGCAACTTGCTGTTCGAGCGCTTCATCAGCCGTGAACGCAGCGAGCCGCCCGACATTGACGTTGATTTCGAGCACCAGCGGCGCGAAGAAGTCATCCAGTACATCTACGAAAAGTATGGCCATGACCGTGCAGCCATTGCGGCGACGGTCATCTGCTACCGCGCCCGCAGTGCCGTGCGTGACGTCGGCAAGGCTCTGGGCGTGGAGCCTGAGACCATAGAACAATACGCTGGCGAGCATTTCTGGTTTGACGGCAGCAAGGTGCTGCAGGGCAAACTGCAGCAAGCCGGTGCTGGCGACAACACTGGCAGGGTGCTGCAGTGGCTGGAGCTTTCGCTGCTGCTGATGGCTTATTTCCCCGACGAAGCCGCCGAAATTGCCGATGCCGACGACGGTAAAAAGTGCGGCCAGAGCAGGCCGGCTTTTCCGCGCCATTTAAGCCAGCATGTGGGCGGCTTTGTGCTCACGCAAGGCAAACTGACGAGGCTGGTGCCGGTGCAACCCGCCTCAATGGAAAACCGCCGCATCATCCAGTGGGACAAGGACGATCTGCAGGCCATGGGCCTGCTGAAGGTGGATGTGCTGGCGCTGGGCATGCTGTCGGCCATCGGGCGCTGCCTTGCGCTGGTCAACCAGACGCGCAACAGCAGGCTTGAAATGCACACCATCCCGTTGCAGGACGGGCAAACCTACGACATGATCTGCGAGGCCGACACGGTGGGTGTCTTCCAGATTGAAAGCCGGGCCCAGATGTCGATGCTGCCGCGCCTGCAACCGCGCAACTATTACGACCTGGTGGTTGAGGTCGCCATCGTGCGACCGGGGCCGATTCAGGGCGGTATGGTGCATCCTTACCTGAAGGCCCGCGAGACAGTGCGCAATGGCGGTGAAGTCGTGCCCGAATACCCGGCGCTCAACCCGGCGCTGGAGCGTACGCTGGGCATTCCGATCTTCCAGGAACAGGTGATGCAGCTGGCCATGATTGCGGCCGACTTCACGCCCGGGGAGGCTGACGAATTACGCCGCGCCATGGCGGCCTGGAAGCGCAAGGGCGGGGTAGGGCGCTTTCACAAACGACTGGTCGATGCCATGGTCAACAACGGCTACAGCCTGGAGTTTGCAGAGCGCATCTTCAGCCAGATCAAGGGCTTTGGTGACTACGGCTTTCCTGAAAGCCACGCCGCCAGTTTTGCCAAGCTGGTTTACGTCAGTTGCTGGCTCAAGTGCCATGAACCAGCGTGTTTTGTAACGGCCCTCATCAACTCCCAGCCCATGGGGTTCTATACGCCTTCGCAACTTGTGCAGGACGCGCAAAATCATGGCATTGAGGTCCGTCCCGTTGATGTGATGCACAGTGACTGGGATTGCACGCTGGAAGACGATGAGGTAAAGACTTTGCCTGGCCCGAACGAGAAGTACCCCGGCATTCACAAAAATCAGCCTGCGATCCGCCTCGGCCTGCGCCTGGTTTCTAGCCTGCGCGAAGACGCCGTTATCCGCCTGGTCGAAGCGCGTAGTCAGGCACTTTTCACTTCTACCGAAGACCTGGTCTCGCGTGCGAAATTGGGCACACTTGAGGTCAATGCTCTTGCTGCGGCCGATGCCTTGCTGGCTCTGGCTGGCCACCGGCGCCAGCAGGTATGGGAGGCGTCCGCCATCAAGCTTGCGCCCCTACTGCTCAAATCTGTTCCCACACTTGAGACGGCGCTGGCCCTGCCCGCTACGCCCGAGGGCGAAAACATACTGTTTGACTACCGGGCTACCGGCCTCACGCTGCGCCGCCACCCGCTGGCGCTGCTGAGACCGCGGCTGGCGCGCAAGGGCTTGCTGAGTGCGCGCGAGCTCAATGCCCTGCCTGACGGCGAAGAGGTTGCAGGCTGCGGCATCGTCACCATGCGCCAGCAGCCGCAAACCGCCAAGGGCACGGTGTTTGTGACCATAGAAGACGAAACCGGCCCGGTCAATGTCATCGTCTGGAAATCACTGCGCGAATCCCAGCGTGCCGAGGTGCTGCATTCGCGCCTGCTGGCGGTGTATGGCGTATGGCAGCGTAGCGAGGAAAGTGGCACCGCCAAAGGTTTTGGCGCGGTACGCAACCTGGTGGCCAGACGGCTGGAAGACCTCACGCCGCTGCT
>JANYFF010000308.1 GCA_025362825.1 Polaromonas sp.
CTGGGCAACTGCCGCTTCGCGCAACTCCCCTGGCCGGAAGGGCTTGGTGATGTAATCGTCGGCGCCGCTGGTCATGCCGATTCGCATATGAGCACGTTCGAGCAGCGAGGTCAGCAGGATGACCGGGGTTGCGGCGAGTTCAGGCTCGGCGCGCAGCTGTTGCAGCATGGCAAACCCGTCCATCACGGGCATCTGTATGTCACTGATTACCAAGTCCGGTTTGTGCGCACGAACCAAGGCCAGCCCGTCTGCTCCGTTGTCTGCCGACAGAACGTCGTACCCATCTTTTTTGAGGACCGAGGCCACCAGCATGCGCGTAGCGGCGTCGTCTTCCATGACCACAATCAAAGACATTTCTATTCCAGCATGTACAAGCCCCAAGCTTACACGCCTTGGGAACGCCAAAATCACCCAGACCCGGGCTCCAGTCTCGCCAGCGTGTCGACCACTATCCTCGGCAAAAATGCCATTTGTACATGCGCCGCGCCACGCACCAACCGGTTGTCGGCACCTGGGAGGGTGGCCGTTGATGCCGGGAAAACAATGTTGTCGGTGTTTGAATACCAGCAGGTAAACAGCGCATGGCGACCGGCAGGCATGCCGTGATCAAGCTGTGCCTGCCAGTCTGACAGCAGACGCATCTGCCGGCCATTGGTGCCACGGCCAAAGCGGGCGAGCCAGGTGCCTTTGTGTGGCGTTCCGATGGTCACCACCTGGTGCACGCGGGCTTCTGATTGCATGGCCTTGAGCCACGCCCTGGCCGCCAGCCCCCCCATGCTGTGGCACACCAGAAGGGGCGGCATGCCAGTGGCTTCGGTGACCTGCGTAACAGCGGCTTCAATTTGCGGCACGTAGTCGTCAATCGATGCAAAGACCGGCTCAAGGCTGACCGCCACAAATGCATGCCCACTGCTGCGCAGACGCTTCAGCCAGGGTGTCCAAAACGCGCGGTTGCAAAAAAACCCGTGGATAAACACCACACCGCGGCGCCCATGAACAACGTTGACCGGTGACAGCGCGTCAGGAACTTCATTTGGCCGAAAGGGCTGGCGCCAGCAAAAAACACGCGGCGCCACCAGCGTCTCACCCAGCCAGGCGCTGAAAAGCTCTGCAGCAGTCGCCCGGGGCGAGGGATCGCCCCGGTTGACCACTCTGAGAAGCATGAACTCCAAAGCCAGGAAACCGGTGTAGCCCAGCACGATGGCAAAAAACCCGGCAATCGCGAACTGCGGCGCATGCACCCGAAAGTAAAACCACCAGCCGCAGGCTACGGCAAGCAGGGCAAGGGTAATGAATCGTTGCAGACGGGCGAGCATGGCGGGATGGTTTACGCGGTCAGGCCAGCGCAATATCCTGACCGGTCAATTTTTTAACCAACCCCTGCGCCAGTCGATTGACAGTGCCATAGACGGAGAGCTGCGGGTTGGCGCCTATGCTTGTCGGGAACAAGGAGCCGTCATGCACCGACAGGTTTTCGATCTGCCAATGCACGCCATCGGGACGCGTCACACCAAGTTGTTCGGTTCCGGCCATGGCGCAGCCACCCATCACGTGGGCACTGACAAGCTTGGTCAGCAAGGGCTTCATGGGCAGCTGATTGACCGCATCGCGGGCCTCGGCCCATGACGTATAGGGGTGCGCCATCTCATGCAGTGGCAAGACCTGCTTAGCGCCTGCGGCAAACTGGATTTCCATCATCGACAGCAAGGCCCTGCGGCCGCCGTCCATGACATAGTCGGTCAGCGGGTAGTCCAGAACCGGTGAGTCGTCAGCGCGCAGCTTGACCTTGCCACCGGGCGCCTGGTCGTGAAAGCCGTCACGCATCAAGGCCAGCAAGGTATGGTTGTGCGGGAAAGCCTTGAGCAGATCGTTCTGGCCCTGGCCCATGCCTGGAACGGTCGACGCAAAAATCAGCGGATGCAGGGGTGGCGCCTCCAGCTTGTAGCCTATCGGTCCGTCGATTGCCTGGGTTTCCAGGAAATGGTCGGTGTAGATCGACTGCGGTGCGCCGTTCCAGGCCTCAACCCGTTGCTCGAAAATTCCGGACGACATCACGACCGGATGCAAAAAGGTTCTTGTCCCCAGCCAGCCATGCGGGTCCGGCGCGCCGGAGCGCAGCAGGACCGCCGGAGAGTTGATGGCGCCGCCGGAGAGAACATAGTGTTTTGCTATTATCTTTATAGCTGTCTGCGTAATTTTTGCAGGGGCTGCAGGGCTATTTGATGCCAGAGAACGGCACAGAAGGGCTGTTACCTTGCCATTGGAGAATTCAAACTTTTCGGCACGGGTTTCTGTGAGCAGGCGCGCTCCGCGATCCAGCGCCGCAGGAATGCTCGTGACAAGCATCGATTGCTTGGCATTGGTAGGGCAGCCCATGCCGCACGAACCCAGATTCCAGCAGCCTTTGACATTGCGGGCAATGGCCTGCGCTGGAATGCCCAGTTTGGCCGCACCGCGCCTGAGCAGATCATTGTTTTCATTGGGCGGGGTGAGCCAGGGAACGATGTTCAGCCGCCGCTCGGCCTGCTCAAAATAAGGCGCCAGCGCCTCGACCGTATAGGTCTTCAATCCGAATTTATCCTGCCACCAGTGCAGGGTCGAGGCAGGTGTGCGAAACGAGGACGTCCAGTTGACCGTGGTGGAGCCACCCACGCAGCGGCCCTGCAGGATGTTGATGGCCTTATCCTCGGTTTTGCGCGCGGCGCTTTCCTGGTACAGCGACGGGTAGGCTTCCGACTCTTTCTGGTTGAAGTCGCTGCTGCTTTTGAGCGGGCCTTCCTCGATGATCACCACCTGCAGGCCGGCTTTGGTCAGAAGCTCAGCCGTGATACCGGCGCCGGCACCGCTGCCGATGATGGCCACATCGCAAACAATATCAGCCGGGGGTGCACCGAATGCGCCGCCCGAGACTTTCCAGCCGCGTTGAATGCCCTCTCGTATAGGGTCCGGAAGTTGACTCATGTGTTGGAAAAATTCAGATTTTCAGGGGGCCAGGATAGCCCAGAACAACCCAACTGGAAGGGTCGGAAAAATAAGCGCCTGCGGCAATGTCATGCAGGGCCGCATAAGCCTGCTGGCGCAATGCAGTACTCGACAGGCGCATGTCCTGCAACGCCTCCTGAATCTGCGGAACCGATGCCTTAGGCCATGCGCTACCAAGTCCAGCCAGGGCGTGCCGCCCCGGTGCGCTTGCGAGCAGGGACAGCAATTGCGACAGTTCGGCTTGCGCATGGGACGGCAGCGCCCCGACCAGCACATCAACGCGGTCCAGCAAGCCGTTCAGCGCAAGCTGCCTTGCGTCATCCTGCGCTGGCAGTGTCTTGTCGAGTACAGCGCCGCCAACCGCCTTGAACACTTCGCGGCCGCTGGCGCTCAATGCCCTGCCTGTCCAGCCGGGTTGCAGAAGCGCCGCCGCGCCGCCTGCCAGTGCCAGGACCGCCGCGGAGGCAAAACCAAGCTTGAGGAGTGTTCGTCGATGCATCGCTGGAGTTTCGCATGGGGTCAGATCGTTTCTATAGAGCTCCAACCCTAGATAAACTCGGGGTTTGTATGGACGCATCAGCACAACAAATTCGCGACGCGCTGCAGGCCGTTGCCCAGCTCCGGCAAAAGCATGCAGCCGAGCCCTTGCAGGCCCGCGCCGGTCTGGAGGTCAAGCGTTTCCAGGCGAGGCGTTTTCAGGCGACCTACGCTGATTTGTTGAAGAGTCCACGTTATAAAACCGCAGCGGCCTTCTTTCTTGAAGAGCTGTATGGCGATAAGGACTATGCGGAGCGCGACCAGCAGTTTGCCCGCATCGCCAGCACGATTACCCGTCTTTTCCCGCAGGCTGTGGTCAATACCGCGGCCGCCTTGGCGCAGGTGCACGCCCTCACCGAGAGCCTAGATGACCTGATGGCCGGGCAGTGGCAGGACGAAAATCCTGGATCCCAAGGGCTGTCAGAACTGGCGCGCTACATACACTGCTGGCGCCGGGTTGCCGATGCAGGCGCGAGGCACCGACAGCTAGAAGTTGTCCTCAACCTGGGACGCGAACTCGACAGGCTGACCCGTAAACCTGGCCTTCGCACCCTCCTGCGAATGATGCGCGGCCCTGCAAATGCAGCGGAATTGAGTGCGCTCCAGCGTTTTCTGGAAACCGGCTTTGATGCATTTGCCGATATGCGCGGCGCACAGGCGTTTCTGGAGCTGATTGAAGAGCGCGAACGTGAATGGATACGGTCGCTGTTTGAAGATGATACTGTCACCTGTGAGACCAAATTAGGTCATTTGATGGCTGGCGACGCTTTCAGCTAGCTTCCCATTGGGGCAAGCCCCATACAGGTTTCCCGGCAGGGCTTTGACAATGGCCCTCAAGGAGTTCTTATGAACAAGCATTGGTTGAACAGTTACCCCGAGGGCGTTGCCCACGATATCGATACAGAACAATTCGTCTCGCTGAACCAGTTGCTTGACGAATCGTTTCGGAAAAATGCATCACGTCCGTTTTCCGTTTGCATGGACCACTGGATGTCTTACGGGGAGCTGGACTCGCTGTCATCAGCGCTGGGCGCCTGGCTGCAAAACCTCGGCCTGGAACCTGGAGCACGGGTGGCCATCATGCTGCCGAATATTCCGCAGTTTGCAGTCACCATGGCGGCGATTTTGCGAGCTGGCTACACCTGCGTTAACGTCAATCCGCTGTACACCGCGCGCGAGCTGCAGCACCAACTGCAAGACTCCGGTGCGAGCGTGATTGTGGTGTTG
>JANYFF010000310.1 GCA_025362825.1 Polaromonas sp.
CCAGCACGCTCGATGGCAAAAAGAGATCCAGCTCTTTAGTTTTTTCTGGCCAGCCTAACGACGAAAAGGGCAGGTGCCTTTCAGACACGTCTACATCCATGGCTGGGTGAAGGATGCCCAAGGCAAGAAGATGAGCAAGTCGGAAGGCAATGTGCTCGACCCAGTCGACCTGATAGACGGCATTGAATTGGCCCCGCTGCTCGACAAACGCTCGCAAGGTCTGCGCAAGCCCGAGACCGCGCCACAAGTACGCAAGAACACCGAAAAGGAATTTCCCGCTGGCATCCCTGGTTATGGCGCCGATGCGCTGCGCTTTACCTTTGCATCGCTGGCCAGTCTGGGCCGCAGCATCAACTTTGACAGCAAGCGCTGCGAGGGTTACCGCAACTTCTGCAACAAGCTCTGGAACGCTACACGCTTTACCCTGATGAACTGCGAAGGACAGGATTGCGGTCTGGCAGAACACACCAAGGAGCAGTGCAAGCCGGGCGGTGAATTCCACAACTACATGAGCTTTTCGCAGGCAGACCGCTGGATTTCATCGACCATGCAGCGGGTTGAAGCCGACGTGGCCAAAGGCTTTGCAGAGTACCGTCTGGACAACGTTGCCAGCAGCATCTACCAGTTTGTCTGGGACGAGTTTTGCGACTGGTACCTCGAAATCGCGAAGGTGCAGATCCAGACCGGCAACGACTCGCAAAAGCGCGCTACACGCCGTACCCTAATCCGCACACTCGAAGGTATTTTGCGGCTGGCGCATCCGCTGATTCCCTTCATCACCGAAGAGCTGTGGCAAAAAGTTTCCACGGTGGCCGGCGTCAAAAAGACAGCCACCATCGGCCAGGCCGCCTACCCGCAAAGCCAGCCTGAAAAGATCGATGAAAAAGCCGAAGCCCATGTGGCGCAACTCAAGAAGCTGGTGGACGCCACCCGGGTTTTGCGCGGCGAGATGAATGTGTCGCCCGCCACGCGCCTGCCGCTGTTTGTAGTCGGTGATACGGCGTTCATGACGGCGTCAGCGCCCGTCATCAAGGCACTGGCCAAACTCAGTGAAATGAGGGTGTTTGAAGACGAAGCGGCTTGGGCTGCTGCCGCGGAGGCCGCACCTGTCGCAGTGGTGGGCGAGGCGCGTGTCTGCCTGCACATGGAAGTCGATGTCGCCGCCGAGAAATTGCGCCTGGGCAAGGAAGCCACGCGACTTGAGGGCGAGCTCTTCAAGGTCAAGGCCAAGCTGGCCAACGAAGCGTTTGTGAACAAAGTTCCACCGGCCGTGCTGGCACAGGAACAGAAACGACTGGCCGACTTCACAGCCACGCTGGAGAAGCTTCAGGAACAGCTTGCGCGCTTGAAGTGATGCGATAAGGACCCTCTGCATAACTCCCTGCGGTCTGTGATCAGCCGGACTCGGGCGGTCTGCTGCGTTGTTTTTCTTGCCAATAGCCGTGCTAACGGCTGCGAAAAGACGCCTTGCAGCCCATCCCGATCCGACTGCCACAGCCTCGCCAGAGTTATGCAGAGGGTCCTTAAACCGGGGATAGATCCCGGATCGAGTCCGGGATGACTAAGTCCTGGCATCCTTCGACAAGCTCAGGACGAACGGTGTTCCGGTGAGCGAACGTGGGGGCTCTATTTTTTCACCGGGAATTGAACTCAGGTTCAGCCCATTGCGAGGGTGAAACTGCACCCGGAAGCTCAAGGTGCATGGGCGCGCTGAGCAACTGGTCGAAGCCGGTCGGATGCGTGGCAATCGCTTCGTGAAGCCGATGTGCAACATACCAGCTCGAACGCAGGCGGGCCTCACGCGTGTGAGACCCCAGGCGCGGTGTGATAAACAGGTTTTTAAGCCCCTTGAGCGGAGAGCCTTCCCCTTGAAAGCTGGCATCTGCCCCATCAAGGATGCAGGCCTCAATGCGGCCATCACCGAGGGCCGCAGCCAGCGCGTTTTCGATGAATAACTCGCTGCGGCTGATACCTACCCAGAGCTGGTTTTTTTTGCAGGCTGCGAGCAGCTTATCGCCTACAAATCCCTTGAAACGGGTGGCATAAAGCATTTGCACAGACACCGCATCGGAGCGACTCATCAGCTCGGGTAGCGATACCGGCTGGATGCGCAAGCGCTCCCAGATAGGCGCTGTGTGATGAACGGCGGGATCGTAGCCTATCAGCCGGACGCCCAGGCCACCCAGCATGCCGGCCAGGGTGTGGGCTGTGGGTGCCAGGCCGAGGATGCCCACGGTGCTGCCATGCAGCTCCCGGCCCATTTGCGACGACGGATGTTTGCGACCCACCAGGGCCGACACCACACCGCGCCGGTACAGCAGCAGCAGCGACGCCAGCAAATATTCCGCATTGGAGCGCACATTGGCACTGCTGGCGTGGATGACCTTGATGTCCCGCTCTTTGCAGGCTTCAAGATCGGTATTGTCGGAGCCCACATGCAACCGGCCCATGACCTTCAACTTGGGCAAAAAATCGAGAAAGTCACGCGTCACCACGGAATGCCGCGGAAAAACAATGCCGAGCGTTTTATATGCAGCCTGGCGCAAGGCCACCAGATCATCGGCGAGCTCCGGGCGGTATTCGACGCTGTGCCGGGTTTCAAGCCAGGCCGTTGCCTCGGGTACCAATGCGTCAAGAAGTAAGATGTCCACCCAGATATCCTTTGTTCAGGCTACGTCATATTTGCACACAGGCGGTTTGCTTTCGCCGGCAACAGCGCTGGTCTGACGCTCCAAATGTGACAACTGCGCCACACTTTATGCCTTTTACACTCCAAAGTCGATGCAAAAAGTCACCTATTTAAACAAGGCCGTTTTTCCTGTGGCGGGCCTGGGGACGCGTTTTTTGCCTGCAACGAAAGCCCAACCCAAAGAAATGCTGCCCGTTGTAGACAAGCCGCTGATCCAATACGCGGTAGAGGAAGCCTACGCAGCAGGCATCCGGCACATGATTTTCGTAACAGGTCGCAATAAACGGGCCATAGAAGATCACTTCGACACGGCCTACGAGCTCGAAAACGAACTTGAAGTCGCCCAAAAGCACGATTTGCTGGCGCTTGTGCGCTCAATCCAGCGGCCGGACATGGACTTTTCCTATGTGCGCCAGCCCCGCTCATTGGGCCTCGGCCATGCTGTGCTGTGCGCTGAACACCTGGTAGGCCAGGAGCCTTTTGCCGTATTGCTGGCAGACGACCTGATGGCCGGACTAGCTGACGGGCAACCAGTGCTGGCGCAAATGGCGGCGCAGTTTGAAAAGCTGCAGCAGTCCATCCTGGCCGTGCAGGAAGTGCCTTTGGCCCACACCCGGCGCTACGGCATCGTGGCCGGCGAGCCCGCAGGCGACCAGCTGATAAAAGTCACGGCGATGGTCGAAAAACCAGCGCCAGAAGCCGCGCCCTCACGCATGGGTGTGGCCGGTCGCTACATCCTGACGCCGGCGGTCTTCCGCCATATCCGCAGCCAGGCCAGCGGTGTGGGTGGCGAAATACAGTTGACCGACGGTATCGCCAGCCTACTCGACGAAGAAAGCGTCTACGCCTTTCAATACGAGGGCAAGCGCTACGACTGCGGCAGCAAAGAAGGCTTTCTGGAGGCGACGGTGGAGCTGGCGCTGCAACACCCGGAAGTCGGCGCGCACTTCAGGAACTACCTGAAAAACCTCCAGCTGAATTGAATGCTTGCGGGGCGCTGCTCCGCTTGTCTACCAGCGCTTATCGGCGCCGGAGCACGTGGATAAAGTCAGCCCCCGTCGTTAGTTGCTCGACAAGGTCGTTGCCGGTCTGTTTGGCAAAAGCCTGGAAATCGCGGGTTGAACCCGAATCCGTCGACACCACACGAAGCAGCTCGCCGCTTTCCATTTCTGCCAGGGCTTTCTTCGCTTTCAGGATGGGAAGCGGACAGTTCAGGCCTCGGGTGTCGAGCTCTTTATTGATGTTCATGGTGGTCCTTGTTGCCTTTAATTCGCCGTTTGTTGGCTCAATTTTAAGCAATTGGCAAAAGCGCCCTGTTCGGGAGTCAATCCCGCTTGGTCCATTCCACAAACTCAGGCTCGTGGCCGCGCGATTTCAACCAGTCGGCCAGCGCATAACCGGTACCGGCCGGCCAGCATTTGATCTTGTCCAACGGGTAGAGTTTGTATTCGACCAACTCTGGGGAGAGCTTGACCTCGCCCGTGCAAACAGCGTGGTAAGCGATGATGATCTGGTTCATGCGCTGGAAGTCATACACGCCAATCAGGTCCAGCGACGTGGTTTCCAGATTGGTTTCCTCGCTGATTTCACGGGCGATGCCCTCTTGCGGCGTCTCCCCAGCTTCCATGAAGCCGGTGATCAGCGCAAACATGCGCCCGGCCCACGCGGCGTTCCGGGCCAACAGCACCTGCCCACCGTATTCAATCACCGCTGCCAGCACCGGCGTCGGGTTGTTCCAGTGGGTGTAGTCGCAGGCCGGGCAGCGCAGGCGGGCCTTTTCGCCGCCGTCTTCCAGACGCGTCACTATCTGAAGTGCGGCTGCGCACTGCGGACAAAACTTGAATTGCTGGGTCATAAGTGCTTTCAATATGCCGGTTTGCTACATAATTTATAGCAATAGGCACCCTGAATACTAGGGCTACGGGCATTTTTAATGTATTTTTTCAAAATCAGGCTAAAAATCAGGCTGGAAAGACGCCTGTGGAAAGGTAGCGGTCACCCCGGTCGCAGACGATGAAGACAATCACCGCGTTTGTGGCGGTTTTGGCGATTTCCTGCGCCACCCAGCATGCGCCGGCAGCAGAAATACCCGCAAAAATGCCCTCCTCGCGGGCCATGCGCCTGACCATGTCTTCTGCATCGGCCTGGCTGACCAGAACCAGCTGGTCCACGCTGCTGGGATCGTAAATCTTTGGCATGTATTCCTGCGGCCACTTGCGGATGCCGGGAATGCGTGATCCCTCGCTAGGCTGCGCGCCGATGATCTGGACAGCCGGATTTTTCTCTTTCAGGTAGCGCGAAACGCCGGTAATAGTGCCGGTTGTGCCCATCGCACTGACAAAATGTGTCAC
>JANYFF010000326.1 GCA_025362825.1 Polaromonas sp.
CTGGTATCTGTAAAATATCTTTTTTGTCTACCGACTATCGTAATAATCAATATTCATGGAACTGCGTCAACTTCGATATCTTGTGGGCGTCTGCGAAGCCGGTGGGGTGTTGGCAGCGTCAAAGACGCTTCATGTGGCGCAACCGGCGCTAAGCCAAAGCATTGCGTTGCTGGAAAGCGAGCTGGGCGTCCAATTGTTCGTCAGGACAAACCGGGGTATGAACCTGACAGACGCAGGCCGAACGATGCTGGCGCATGCGCGGGTCGTCCTGGCCGATATCGAACGCGCGCGAAGCGCCGTACAGCATTCAGCCCATGAAATTCAGGGTGAAGTCGTCCTTGGGTTTCCTACAACGGTCGCACTGGTGGCAACGCTACCCATTCTCCGTGCGACCAGAGCGCAGTTCCCAAAGGTCAAGCTCAAAATCATTGAGAGTCACAGTGGTTTCCTGGTCGAGTGGCTGCGTGCAGGCCGGCTGGACCTCTCAATTCTGTTTGTGTCTGGGAACGAGTCGTCTTTCGAATACCGGCTTCTTTTGGAAGAGCGGCTTGCGCTGGTAACTGCGCCCCAAGACGCACCTTCGACCAGCGAGGTCTCAATGCGGTCCCTCGCGTCAAGACCGCTGGTTCTCCCGACTCGAGATCACGGATTGCGTCAAATTATTGACAAAGTTTGTGCTGTGCACGATGTGGCGTTGGACGTGATCGCTGAGATTGATTCGCTTCCAAATATCAAGAGAGCTGTACAAGAAGGAATGGCCAGCACTATTTTGTCGCCGGGTGCCGTTGTCGACGAGGTGCGCGCCGGACACCTTGTCGTGACGACTATTTCCAGACCTCACATTTCACGGCAGGTGGCATGTGCAACCTCGGTGACGCGTCCACTAACGCCCGCCACGGCAGCCATGATTTCTTTGATAACCGCGCAGATGCACGACCTGGTTGCAGGTGGTTCTTGGCCAGCTCGCTGGATTGGGACGACCGCAATATAGAGAGACCCGGGATAGTGGTATCCGCGTGAGCCTCAGGAGTCGCTGGTACTTGTCATTGCAATCCAAGAAGTTGGAGCGAGGGGAAGCTATTTGAACAACAACAGTTTCACGAGTAGCTCTCCTGTGTTTTGCCGTCATTGGTTTTTTGCACTTGGGGGCAAAAATTAGATTGGCAAAGCGATCGGGAGACCGTGGGGTAATTCAGGATCTGGCAATGCCAAACCAGCGCTACCGAAGTGCCTCAAATAGCGGTATTCTCAGCACATGACGACTGAAAAACACTGCTTGCCGTCCGTACCTGACGCCTGGTATTTCCAGGTAAATCGTCTGCTGGGCTGGTGCTGGGGCGTGGTGTTGCCGGTGGCAATTGGCATCCTGCTGCACTGGCCGGAGTGGGTGACGATGATTGTCACCATCGCCTGGTATCTGCTCAACATACGGGTGATGGACCGGTACATCCCCATGCTCGGCAACCCGCTGGTCAATGCGGTGTACCGGCTGTTTCACAGGCGCAGGAGCGGGCCCTGATGCGGCCCGCGGTTGTCGACGGTGACTTGCTCGACCAGCCGGTTGAGGCCATCGTGAACGCGTGGAACCGCAACATCATCCCGTGGTGGTTGTTGCTGCCACAGGGCGTGGCAGGCGCCATCAAGCGGCGCGGCGGTTACCGTCCGTTTATCGAGCTTGGCCGGCAGGGCGCGATTCCGCTGGGCGGGGCGGTGTTGACAACGGCGGGCCGTCTGCCTTTTCGCGGTATCGTCCATGTGGCGGGCATCAGCATGTGGTGGCGGGCCTCGCCGCTGTCGGTGCAAGGCTCCGTGCGCGCTGCGATGGCTGTGGCGGTGCAACAGGGTTTCAGGTCAATTGCATTCCCGGTTCTGGGTGCGGGTGTTGGCGGCTACAGCGAGGACGGAGCCATGGCGATGATGCTGGAGGCCTTTGAGCCGATCGAGTACGCCGGCACCTGCCTGATCGTGCGCTTCAGGCATGGTTGTTGATCCGGCCCTATGGATATGACCCGTTAATTTATGGCGCCTGTTCGATCTTGCCCAGTGCCACCCGAAACTCCTCCAACCTGGCTTCATAGTCCGCTGCGTCGCCGTAGTCCAGAAAACGGTTGTAGCGGACGTTGGTACCGAGGATTCTGTGGGCATGCTTGATGGGGCAAAAATACTCTTCGGTACGGGCGATGATCTCGCCCATATACCCCATCAAGCCGCTGCCATAGGCGCAATAGGTGCAATGGAATTTCTCGACGAAGTTAAGGTAGGCCAGATGCTGCCGGTCAAACACGATGTAGTTTGCACGCCGCACCTTGGTGATGCCATAAATCGGGAAGCACGTGAACTGGTAGAAGCTGACAAAAAAGTCCAGCATCATCAGCGGAAACACCATGGCGTAAATGATGGGGCCAGTGATCAGGTTTTGGGGGCGGTTGGTCACTAACCAGCGAAAAAAGTTTTGCTTGAGTTTGCGATGCGCCGCCTTCACGGATTGCTCAAACTGAACCCGCTTGCCCCTGATCTGAAAAAACATTTTGGTCTCCTGTTCATGCACCGCGGTGCGCAAGTCATCTTCGAGCGCGGCCATCTGGGCAAGTATCAGGGTGATTTTTTCGTTCATTTTGTTCGGTTTCGGCGGGCTGTTGCGGGTTGGGTTAACTATCTGTATGCGCCGGGTTGTGTGCCCTTGTGGAGGTGCTTCCCTGCAGAAGTGTGAACGCTTCGGGGCAGTTCAGGTCCCCGAATCGTAGGCGTTTATCGTCAAAACCATAAAAATACTGATAAAAAAAGCCTCACACCCCCGCAAAGTGGACATGTGTAGCTATCTAATTAATAGCAAAACTTAGAAATAGCGCTCAGGGCCGTACAGCCGGCGTCTCCATCGCCATGCCTCTGGCGCGCGCTGCCAGGTAGAGTTCAAGTTCGACGAGTTCATTCGCGCCGTAGGCATAGGGCTCGGCCCGCACGCCGCTCATGCAGTTGCGCAGTCGTCGCTGCAACGAGCCCATGGCCTGCCATTCGAGCCTGTAAACCGGATAACCCATCGGGTGCGCTTGCGGGATCTGGCTGCTACCCAGGCGCTTGCCGGCATTGTTGTCATGGCACTGCGCACAGGACAGATTGAGCTGGCCTATGCGCTGCAAAAAGCGTTGCTGCCCCTGCGCGAGAAACGTATCGAGCCGTGTATCCACTGGTGGCGACACCAGCATGCCGCGCGACTGGAAGGCGACATAGCTTTCAAGGCTCAGCAGCTCCTGGCCTTCGGCGCGCAGGGCAGGCGCCTGCTGGTGTTGCTGCCGGCAGATGTTGATGCGCTGGCTCAGTGCAATTGGGCGTTTGAGCGCCTCGTCAAATGCGGGGTAGCGCGCTGCGACGCCCTTCATGCTGCTGGCAGCTGTTGCATGGCAGGTGACACAAGCCTTGCCGCTGGCGCCAGCTGCCTTTTGCCACAGGGCTTCGCCGTCCTTGACCCACAGCATGGCGGGGTTCAGCGTGTCGTCCTTTTGCATGGCTTGCGTGGTGGCACTCATGAAATCAAAGCCTGAACGGCGTGTGTCTGCGGCTGTTTGCGCCGTTGCCGCGTTTGCCATAGCAAACAGGAGCAGAAGAGCCAGGGTGTTCATGCCGTTACGGTGATAGCCACAGTCTCGGTTTGCGTGAAGGCGTTGTCGCCTTCCCAGTGCAGAGTCAGCGTGCCGCTTTCTGTGGCCACCGTGTGAAAGGCAATGTAGGGGTTGGCCGATATGGCCGAGAACAGTTCAGCGCTGAAAACCAGCTCGCCGTTGTACTTGCAGCTAAAAGTCTGGATGATGTTGCGCGGCAGGATTTTGCCGTCTTCACCGGGACGAAAACCGGTTTCCATCGGATGGCCTATGGTGGCGCGTATCTCAATGACGTCGCCTCGCTTGGCGGTTTTTGGTGCGTTGATTAAGGTACGGGCCACTACGTGTCTCCTTCGATGCACGCGGCTAAGGTGACTATTACATCAACCGTGTGCGACCAATAGCTGCCGTCATTCATCTGCGCCACAGCCACCAGTTTTTGCGAGGTCGCAAGGCGTATGCGGGTGGTCACATCAGCTTTGCCATAACGTGGCCCCAGCGTAAAGCGCGCCACATCGCGCTGCGGGTTTTTCTCGTTGAAGATGGCAATCGTTGTGACGTGGCTGGCGCTGGTCATGGGGCTGTCCGCGGACACGGTAATCGGTACCACATTGCCGTTGTCCACCAGCTCGGCGATGTCGAGTTTGACCTTGCCGGGCCGCACAGGCGCACGGTTCGTGTAGTTGGCAATCGCCACTTCAAGGTCACCGGCAGCGGCCAGAGCGGGGCGGAGCACCACGCAGGTCACCATGCCGGCGGCGCCGGCCAGCAACTGGCGGCGGCTGGTCTGGCCTTTATGTGGAGTGATTTTTGCCATGCGGTTTCAGTCCTTCAAGGTTTGCAAAAAAGCCAGCACGTCTTCTATCTGCTGTGCTTCAAGAAGCGGCTTGCCCTGCCATGCTGCGCCTACCCGGCTCAGGCCATCTACCTTGAAGTAAGCCGGCATGATGCTTTGTGGATTCAGGCGCCGCGCATCGACCAGCCGAAGCCGCAACTGTCCAGCGGACCAGCGCGAGCCGGCGCCTGCAAGGTCTGGTGCCAGGCTGCCCTGAAAGCGTTCTTCAGGAATCGGTCCGGTATGGCAGAGCAGGCAGAGCCCGGTTTGCCGGCTGGCCACAATCAGCCGGCCGCGGGCGGCGTCGCCGGGCACAATGGTCAGCGGCATGGGCACGGTGTCGGCTACCACCTCGTAGGCAGGAGTTTGCGACCAGGCCGGCACCGGCAGCACCGGCAACAGCACCGGTATCACCAGCAGGCAAGCCGTGACTCCTGCCCGGCGCCTCACGCCTTCAGGCCCGCTTCAGGTCGTGGTTTTTCAGCGGCAGTTCACGGATGCGCTTGCCCGTCGCAGCAAAAATCGCATTCAATACCGCTGGTGCTGCAACGGCAATCGTCGGTTCGCCCACGCCACCCCAAAAGCCGCCCGAGGGCATGACGATGGCTTCCACCTTGGGCATTTCCGCAAGCTTCATCACCGGGTAGGTGTGGAAGTTGTCCTGCTCCACACGGCCGTCTTTGATGGTGATCTCGCCATACAGCGCGGCCGAGAGGCCGTAAACAAACGAGCCCTCGACCTGAGCCTCGATCTGTTGTGGATTAACGGCGTGGCCGGAGTCGGTAGCCGCCACGATGCGGTGGACCTTGACCACGCCGTCGTTGCTCACCGATACCTCTGCGCAGGCCGCGACATAACTGCCAAAACCCATGGTTTGCGCCAGCCCCCGGAAGACGCCGGCAGGTGCCGGTGTGCCCCAGCCACCACGCTCTGCAGCAGCATTCAGTACCGCCAGATGTTTGGGGTGTTTGTCCATCAGCTTGCGGCGCAGGGTCAGTGGGTCCTGTTTGGTCGCAAAGGCGATTTCGTCGATAAAGGATTCGAGGTAGATGGTGTTCTGGTTCAGGTTGACGCCGCGCCAGAAGCCCGGCGGTACATGCGGGTTGCGCATGGCATGGTCTATCAGCAGGTTCGGAAAGCTGTAGCCGATGGAAGCTTCGGGCCCGGGCGCGTTCAACCCCTGAAACACCGCTGGGTCCTTGCCGTTGACGATGCTTTGCGGCGCCACGCCGGCAAGAATGGACTGGCCGGAAATACGCATGTGCAGGCCGGTGATGTTGCCTTGCGCGTCCAGCCCGGCCGTCATCTTGCACTGAGTGATGGGGTGGTATTTGCCGTGCAACATGTCTTCTTCACGCGACCACAGCAGCTTGATGTGGGTGCCCGGCATCTCTTTGGCAATCAGCACGGCCTGGCGCACATAGTCGGTCTGGCCGCGCCGGCCAAAGCCGCCGCCCAGGTGGATCTTGTACACGTCGCACTGGGCTGCCGGCAAACCGGCTGCCTCTGTACAGGCAGCAAATGCGGCCTCGCCGTTTTGGGTAGGCGCCCAGACTTCGCAGCGCGTTGGCGTCCACTTTGCCGTCGCATTCATGGGCTCCATGGTGGCGTGGTTCTGGTGCGGGTAGGAATACACCGCCTCGATCTTGCGGGCGCTCTTTGCAATCGCTGCGCGCGCGTCGCCGTTTTCGTTGCCGACCACCGCTTCAGGTGCGTCCAGCCCGGCCTTCAAAATCGCCGCGATGCTGGCGCTGGAGACGCTTTCATTCGGCCCGTTGTCCCAGACGATGGGCAGGGCTTCAAGCGCACTCTTGGCCCGCCACCAGGTGTCGGCCACGACGGCAACTGCGCTTTCACCAACGCGCACCACCTTTTTGACACCCGGACGTTTTTCGACCGCGCTGGCATCAAAGCTCTTGAGCTTGCCGCCAAACACCGGGCAATCCTTGATGGCTGCGTTGAGCATGCCGGGAAACACCAGGTCGGCGCCGTAGACCTGCTTGCCCGTGACCTTGTCTACCGTGTCCAGGCGCGCCAGACGCTTGCCGGCGAGCTTCCAATTTTTCGGGTCCTTGAGAGTGACTTCGGCTGGCGGCGTGACTTTGGCCGCGGCAACGGCAACCTTGCCGTAAGTGATGCTGCGGCCGGACGGTGTGTGGGTGATGACGCTACTGGCGGCCGCGCACTCACTGACAGGCACCTTCCACTGCTCGGCCGCCGCCTGCACCAGCATCATGCGGGCCGTGGCGCCGCCCTTGCGGACATAGTCGTTCGATTCCCGTATGCCCCGGCTACCGCCAGTGCCAAAGTTGCCCCACACGCGGCTGCGCGCCAGGTTCTGGCCCGGTGTCGGGTATTCGGTGCTGACCTTTGCCCAGTCGGCATCAAGCTCTTCCGCTACTAGCTGGGCCAGTCCCGTCAGTGTGCCCTGGCCCATTTCAGAGCGGGCAATGCGGATGATGATGCTGTCGTCGGGATTGACTACCACCCACGCGTTGACCTCGGATGGGCGCGCAGCCTGGGCCAGCGCGGTGCCGGCGAACGGCACATGAAAAGCCACCACCAGGCCAGCAGAAGCAGAAGCGCCGATGAAGCCACGGCGTGTGAGTTTTGGGGATGCAGATGTTGCTGCAACGGTTTTCATGTGGTGCTCCCGTCGGTGTGGCGAATGGCCAGGCCAGCGCTTTTGGTGTTG
>JANYFF010000357.1 GCA_025362825.1 Polaromonas sp.
CGCCCGCTGTGGCGTACACGCGGTGTGCCAACCTGCAGACACCCGCTGCGTGCAACTGGTTGGTGCCCGTTCAGCCCCAAGTTGCAGGCGCTGCGCCCGCGCCACTGCTCTGCCGAGCCTGCAGGCTAAACCGCATCATTCCCGACCTCAACGATCCGGATCACCCCGAAAATGGTGTGCTATGGGGGCGAATTGAACTCGCCAAACGCCGCCTGGTATCGGCCCTACTGGCCTTGGGTCTGCCCGTGGCATCGCGCATCACCGAAGACACCACGCGCGGCATGATGTTCGATTTTCTGCGGTCCCCAGACCAGGGGCCGCACATCATGACCGGCCATAACACCGGGCTGATCACGCTCAACCTGCAGGAGGCCGATGACGCCGTACGCGAGGCGGTGCGCACCGCGATGCATGAGCCCTACCGAACCTTGCTGGGCCACTTTCGCCATGAAGTCGGTCATTACTACTGGGACAGGCTGGTGTGTGACACCTCCTGGCTGGATGGCTTCAGGGCACTGTTTGGCGACGAAAACCTAGACTACGCGGCCGCCCTCCGCCAGAACTACGAACAGGGGCCGCCGCAGGAATGGTGGCTGCACTATGTGAGCGCCTACGCCAGCACCCACCCCTGGGAGGATTGGGCCGAATGCTGGGCCCATTACCTGCATATGCGGGACACCATCGACACAGCCTTGAGCTTTGGCCTGGCGACCGAGACGGCGCAGCTTGAATTCACGCCTTTCACCATTGATGCGCTTTACCAGCCCGACCACCCGGAGGCCCGGCATTTCCTGGATTTCCTGAACGACTGGACCCGCCTGACCACCATGCTCAATGAAATGTCGCGCAGCATGGGGCAGCCCGACTTTTATCCCTTTGTGCTGCCGCGCGAGGTGGTTGCCAAGCTGCATTTCATCCATCTGCTGGTGACATCGGCCAGCTGGTTGCCGGACGATGCCGGTTCCATCGAGGCGGCGCAGGACGCGCAGGAAACCATGGAGCAAAGCGACGGCCAGAGTCCAAGCCAGGACCAGCTCCAGACTTATGGCGGTGAGGCCGTGCAGGCGCAAGAACAGACCATAAAAAGCATGTAAAAGCCCGCTGGCCCAGTATTTACAGGCACTTAATGCTATTTAAATATAGCAAATGAGTTTGTGGTGCCAGATGGGGTTCAGGATGGCCAAGGCGCAAGGCTTTACCATTGCGGTGTCCCCATGAACTTCACCAAACCCCTGCCCAAATTTGACCCCCGAAGCATTCCGGTGCTGGGGATTGACGACCACCTTGCCGGTGTGCCGCCGTCCCGGCTAACGCCCGATGCCCTGCGGCGCCGTTTTTTGCAGCCGCCCGCCTGGGAGCCCGAGCACAGCGTCGAAAAGAAGTTTGAAGACCGGCAACCTGCGCTGGCAGCGGTGCTGGTGCCGCTGGTCATGCGCGATGAACTCACCCTGCTGCTGACACAGCGCAACGCCAACCTCTCCACACACTCTGGGCAGGTGGCCTTCCCGGGCGGTCGGACGGACGATACCGACATTGATGCGGTTGACACGGCACTGCGTGAAGCCCACGAAGAAATCGGGCTGGAGCGCAGCCATGTCGAAGTCCTGGGCACTTTGCCGATCTATGTGACCGGCACGGCTTACATCATCACGCCCGTCGTGGCACTGGTGAGGCCCGGCTTTGACCTGTTACCCAATCCCGGGGAGGTTGCCGACGTCTTTGAGGTACCGCTCGCCTACCTGATGAACCCAGCCAACCACAGGCGCCACGCATTCGAGTTTGATGGTGTCACGCGGCAGTGGCTGTCAATGCCCTACATCGACCAGACGGTCGCCATGAGCGGCAACGACGCCGCCGAACGCTATATCTGGGGCGCGACGGCAGGCATGCTGCGCAACCTGTACCGGTTTTTGAGCGCCTGATACCGCTGGCGGCTTTGCCACACCCGAGGCGCATCCTTCGACAGCCTCAGGACGATCAGAGAGGCGAAATGCGCGACCGTGGGGGTTATCATTCCTGATGAGCTTTTTTGCCGTTTTGTTTGCCCTCATCATCGAACAGGCCCGGCCACTGGCTCGTGCCAACTGGATTCATTCAAGTTTCCGGCTCTGGGCACGTTGGACCAGCCGTGGCCTGGACGCCGGCAAGCCGCACCACGGCTGGATTGCCTGGACGGTGGCAGTGGTGGTGCCGGCGCTTGCCACGCTGCTGATTCACTGGCTGCTCTGGAGCATAAGCCCCTTGCTGGCTTTCGCCTGGAGCGTGATCATCCTGTATGTCACGCTGGGATTTCGCCAGTTCAGCCACCACTTCACCGCGATTCGTGATGCCCTCGATGACGGCGATGAAGAGGCCGCACGCGAATTGCTCGCGGCTTGGCGTCAGGTCGATGCCAGCGAGTTGCCGCGCAGCGAGATCGTCCGCCATGTAATTGAGTATTCAGTCCTGGCCGCGCATCGCCATGTGTTTGGTGTACTGGCCTGGTTCTCAGTACTCGCGGCCCTGGGGCTCGGCCCGGCCGGTGCCGTGCTTTACCGCATGAGTGAATTCCTGTCGCGCTACTGGCTGCATAAAAGCAGATCACCAACGGCTGCGGTGGGCGAGGGCGCGAGCCCGGCCCTTCAAGCCGTGGTTACGAAGGCTTGGGGCGTGATTGATTTTGTGCCTGCGCGCTTGACCTCGCTTGGTTTCGCGATCGTTGGCAGCTTTGAAGATGCCATCGATGCCTGGCGCAGTTATGCGCAGCGCTTTCCTGCAGGCGCGCCCGCCGCATCTGAAAACCGCAATGACGGCGTGATCCTGGCTGCAACGTCTGGTGCGGTTAACGTCCGCCTGGGCGGCGAGGCGCTGAAGGCTTCTGCTTCGCGTTTTTCACCCGATGCGTCGCAGGGCTTTCAGGCTGCAGGTGCTGGCAGCGATGGCGCAGCGGTGACGGGTACCACGTCCGGCCGCACACCCGAAGTCGCGCATCTGCGCAGCATCGTCGGGCTGGTCTGGCGCTCGGTGGTGCTATGGATGGTGTTGCTCGCGCTGCTGACTCTGGCACGGCTGCTCGGCTAAACCCGCTGGCTTCAATAGCGGGTTTGCGACAGCTCAGCGAACAGCTCGCTATACAAACGATAGCGACTAGCGCTTATTTTACAGGGGCTAGCGGCCGAATTGACGGCTGCAATCACGCCACAACCCGGCTCATGCAAATGCGTGCAGTTGTAGAACTTGCAGTCCTGCGCCTCGGCCTTGAAGTCCGGCATCAGGCTGGCAAGCTGCATTGGCTCGATGTGGTGCAGCCCGAACTCCTGAAAACCCGGTGAATCTATCAGTGCAGTGGTGCGCGCCGCATCCACCCAGTACAGCGTGGTGCTGGTGGTGGTGTGCTTGCCTGAATTAAGCGCCTGCGAAATCTCGGCCGTCAGCACTTTCGCCTGCGGAATCAACAGGTTGGTGAGACTGCTTTTGCCGGCGCCTGACGGCCCCAGCACCAGTGTTTTCTTGCCATCCAGCAGCGCCATGAGTTCGCTGGTCTGGCTATCTCTGACGGTAGATGCGTCCGACTTCGGCTTGATCGCCAGCGGCAGCATCTGGTAGCCCATCGCGCGGTAGGGTGCCAGCTTGATCCAGGCCCGGCCGAACGGTTCAACCAGGTCGCTTTTGTTCAGGGCAATGATGGGCGCGATGCGTGCCGCTTCTGCCGCAATCAGTGCGCGCGTCAGCTGGCTTTCAGAAAATTCAGGCTCGGCGGCGATCAGTATCAGCACTTGGTCGAGGTTGGCCGCGAAGGACTTGGTGCGCATCTCGTCCTGCCGGTAAAACAGGTTGTCGCGCTCCTCGATTTTTTCGATCGTGCCCTCGTCCTGCGTGGGCAACCAGCGGATGCGGTCACCGACCACTGCCTGGCTTTTTTTGCCTCGTGGATGGCAAATCAGGCGCACGCCGGTTTCGGTTTCAACCAATACATGACGTCCGAAACCCGCAACCACCAGCCCGGCTTGCGTACCCGACTGCGGGGCAGCCTGTGGCTTCGGTGCCTTGCTCAAGCGAACAACGCGTCAGCTTTTGACGCGCAGAAAAAGTCACTGACTGAAATACCGTTCACGTCATGCGTGTTGAAGCGTACGGTGCATTTGCCGTAGCTCACGGCCAGGTCGGGGTGATGGTCTTCGGCATTGGCGATGAAGGCCAGCGCGTTCACAAAACCGATGGTCTCGTGATAATTTTTGAAGGTGTAGGTTTTTTCAAGCGAGCCGTCGATCAGGCGCCAGCCGATGGCGTTTTCGCCATTGAGCTTGCTCAGCTGGGTAACGATTTCAGTGGCGCTCAGCGCCTTGCGGTTCTGGTGAATGGGGTTCATGGTGCAGCGCCTTCCAGTGCCGGCGTCATGCGCGACAGACGCTCGGAAGCCGGCGGGTGTGAATAGTAAAACTTGACGAAAACAGGGTCAGGCGTCAGCGTGCTGGCGTTGTCTTTGTAGAGCTTGAGCAATGCACTTTGCAGGTCCCGGCCATCAGTCTGCGAGATGGCATAGGCATCCGCTTCGAACTCATGTTTACGCGAAAGTTGCGCGAAGACCGGCGATATAAAAAAGCTGAAAAGCGGTATCGCGAGCATGAACAGCAGCAGCGCCAGCGCATCGTTGGCACCCGTCATGTTCGGCCGTACCCCAAGGCCGGTATAAAACCAGATCTGCGACGACAGCCAGCCCAGCAGGGCGAAGCCGGCCAGGCTCATGGCAAACATCGAAACAATGCGTTTGATGATGTGCTTGTGCTTGAAGTGGCCAAGCTCATGCGCCAGCACGGCATCCACTTCACCGGGGTTGAGCTGCTTGAGCAAGGTGTCATAAAACACCACGCGTTTGGCCGCGCCAAAGCCGGTGAAATAGGCATTGGCATGCGCCGAGCGCTTGCTGCCGTCCATCACAAAAAGACCTTTGGCCGCAAAGCCGCAGCGCTGCATCAGCGCCGTCACGCGGGTCTTGAGCACTTCATCGTCGAGTGGTTTGAATTTGTTGAACAGGGGCGCAATAACGGTCGGGTACAGCACCAGCACCAGCAGGTTGAAACCCATCCAGCTGCCCCACGCCCACAGCCACCACCAGCGCCCGGCGCTGCCCATCAACCACAAAATCAGTGCAATCACTGGCAGGCCAACAACGGCCCCCACCAGCACGCCTTTGACCATGTCGGCCAACCAGAGCTTGAAGCTCATCTTGTTGAAACCAAATCGCTCTTCAATGCTGAAGGTGCTGTACAGCGTGAAAGGCAGGTCCAGGACTCCGCTTACGAGACCGAAGACTGCAAGCAGCGCAAGCTGCGGGACCAAACTGCCGTACGCTGCAAGCCCGGAGGCGGCAATCGCACGGTTTAGCACATCGATGCCGCCCAGCAGCGTCCAGCACAGCAGCAGCGCGGCGCCGAAGGCCATCTCCAGCAGGCCGAAGCGCGCCTTGGTGACGGTGTAATCGGCCGCTTTCTGGTGCGCGTCAAGCGAAATCGTGGCAGCGAAGGCTGCCGGCACTGCACCGCGATGCGCGGCGACGTGCCGGATCTGGCGTGAGGCCAGATAGAAACGGACCAGCAATCCAAGCACCAGGACGGCACAGAAGAGCAGGGTGAAAGTAAATGAATAGTCGCTCATGTGTTCAAGTTTAGGCCATGGGCGAGAATGGCAAGATGCCTGATAACGAATCCCTACTCAAAAAATCTGACCAGAACCTGGTCTGGCTGGACTGCGAAATGACCGGCCTGGACCCCGAAAAGGAACGCCTGATTGAAATCGCCATTGTCGTGACCGGACCGCAACTGACGCCGCGCATCGAGGGCCCTGTTTTGGCGATCCACCAGACCGACGAACTGCTTGACCAGATGGACGCCTGGAACAAGGGCACGCATGGCCGCAGCGGCCTGATTGACAAGGTCAAGGCCAGCACCGTGACTGAAGAAGAAGCCGAGGCGCAAATACTGGCCTTTCTGGCGCAGTATGTGCCCAGGGGAGCGTCTCCGCTGTGCGGCAACACCATCAGCCAGGACCGGCGCTTTTTGGTGAAGTACATGCCGAAGCTTGAAGCCTTTCTGCACTACCGCAATGTGGACGTCAGCACCTTCAAGGAGCTGGCCAAACGCTGGAGCCCCGAGGTTTACAGCGCATTTAAGAAGCGCGGCAGCCACACGGCGCTGGCAGATGTGCATGAGTCGATAGACGAACTGCAACACTATCGGACGCACTTTCTCAAGTGATTAAAAATAAACCGAACTGGCATTGAAGACCGGTTTAAAGGTCAATTGTGCCGCCAGCCCACGGTTTCTGCTCATCTTTCGCTATTGAAATCATAGCGAACACTCTTCGGGTGGCGTTCGCAAGATGCCTTGATTTAAAAATAACTTGGTACAAACCCTAGACCGTGCTATAGTCGAAGGCTTGCTGCAGCACTGGGTGCGCCGCATTTGTACATCTACCTCACACTTTTGGATCCTGTAGACAGGGTCACCGCTTCGGGCAATCCTTATCGCCTGATTCGCATATTCGTTTGATGGTTGATGTTTTATTAACCATAAACGAAGCCTCCCGCATCGCGGGAGGGGGAGTTTTCCTGCAACTTTGCCAAAAGCATCGCACGCAGGGGATTAGTGAGAAAAAACATGACTGACTCTTTTGAGGCTCGCGGCGACTTTTTGCCCGAAGCTATTAACGACAATATTTCCGACAACTTTTCGGACACCAACACGCACACTGAAGCTGCTGGCGCACCGGATTTTTCCGATGCCGCAGCTGCAGGTACGGATGGCTCATCGCTTGACGCGATTGCGCCGGTGCCCAATGGATTTGTAAAACTCGGCCTGGCCAAAGAACTGCTGCAGGCAGTTGCCGACATGGGTTTCAGCCAGCCGACCGCTGTGCAGATGGCCACCATTCCGAAAGCCATGCAGGCACTGGATGCTGATCCGAAAGCACCAAAGTTCACCGACTTGCTGGTGTCCAGCCAGACCGGCAGCGGCAAGACCGCAGCCTTCTTGCTGCCGGTGCTGCACACGCTGCTCAAGCAACAGGAAGAGGCCGAGCGCAATGAACGCGCCGAGTTTGAACGCCTCAGTGCCGAAGCTGTCGCCCGTGGTGAAGCGCCTTTGAAAAAGCCAAAGCGCAAAGACCCGACCAACCTGCGCAATTTCAAGGCCGCTACTCCTGGCGCCTTGATCCTGTGCCCGACACGTGAGCTGGCCCAGCAGGTTTGCGCTGACGCGATTGACCTGGTTCGCCATTGCCGCGGCCTGCGCATTGCCAACGTGGTGGGCGGTATTCCTTACCAGCTGCAAATTGCCAAGCTGCAAAACGCCGACCTCGTGGTTGCCACACCAGGCCGCCTGCTTGACCTGCAGCGCAGCATGCAAATCAAGCTGGACCAGGTGCAGTTCCTCGTCGTTGACGAAGCCGACCGCATGCTCGACCTCGGCTTCGCCGACGACCTGACGGAAGTCAACCAGCTGACGATTGAACGCAAGCAGACCATGATGTTCAGCGCCACGTTTGCGCCGCGCATCATGCAGCTGGCAACGCGCGTCATGCGCCAGCCGCAACGCGTGGAGATCGATTCCCCACACGAAAAGCATGCTTCGATTACCCAGTCCCTGTTGTGGGCCGACAACATGACGCACAAGCGCAAGTTGCTCGACCACTGGCTGCGTGACACCACCATCAACCAGGCCATCGTGTTTGCATGCACGCAAGTCGAGTGCGATGGTCTGGCCAACGATCTGGTACAGGAAGGCTTTAGCGCTGTTGCATTGCATGGCGCGCTGGGCCAGGGCCTGCGCAATCGCCGCCTGATGGCTTTCCGTGACGGTCGCGTCCAGATTCTGGTCGCAACCGACGTGGCCGCCCGCGGTCTGGACGTGCCAACGATCACCCACGTGATCAACTACGGTCTGCCGATGAAAGCCGAAGACTATGTGCACCGCATCGGCCGTACCGGCCGTGCAGGGCGCGAAGGCCAGGCCATCACCATCGCCGAGTTCCGCGATCGTCGCAAGATTCAGGACATCGAGCACTACACCCAGCAAAACCTCAAGCCAAGCACTATTCCTGGTCTTGAGCCACAGCAGCGCTTTGCGCCTACGTCGGATCGCCCACGCGGCAACTTCGGCGGTGGCCGTGATGACCGCGGTGGTGGTCGCAGCTTCGGCGGCGGCGGTGGCGGTGGTTATGCCGGCCGCAAGCCAGCAGGTGGATTTGGTGGCGGTAACGCTGGAAGCTTCGGTGGCGGTCACCGCGGTGATGACCGTGGCGGCAATTTCCAGCAGCCGCAAAACAATGCATTTGGTGACCGCGGCGGTTTTGCTGACCGTGCGCCGCGTCGCCCGGATGATCGTGGAGCCTTTGCACCACGCGAAGAACGCAGCTTTCCGCCGCGCGAAGACCGCAATTTCGGCGCGCGCAACGAAGGCTTTGCACCGCGCCCTGACTTTGCAAACCGCAAGCCAGCATTTGCCCGGCCTGCCGGCAAGGTGTTTGTGCCGCGTGATGCAGCCAAGAAGGCTGGCAAGTTCTCCAAGCCTGCGCGCGACTAAATCCCGCAAGCGATTCGTGACCTGCCCTCAGGGGCGATCACAAATGGCTTGAAAAGCCGCAATGAATCTCCGGATTTGTTGCGGTTTTTTTTATGGCGTAAAAGGCAGGCGGCGGCCTTTCAAACTGGCTGCTTCAGGCCGGGCGAGAACATCGCTTCCATCTCACGACGGACCTTGTACGCGGGGGTAGCGGTGTCCATGGCAACGTCCGCCCAGCTCAGGCTCTGCCCCTTGCTGACAGACCGCACCACTTTCACCTGGTGCGCCAGACCAAGCGGCAGGCCACCCAGTTTGAACGACGTGTCGGCTGGCAACAATTTGCCCCACACCGTGTAGCCGCCTTCGCCGTCGAGCATGTCGCCAGGCTTGAGGTCGCGTTTGGCTGTTGCCACGACATCTGCATTCCAGCAGGTAGCCACGCCTGTAGGTTCACCCCGCAGGGCAACGCTCGCAACCGACACACCGACTTCCAGCCCGATCAGGTGCCAGCGCTTGTAGAGCGTGAAATAGCGGCCGCTCGAGTCGGTGTGTGCGTCGTACTCTTCGAAGCAGTTCCTGATGTAGTCGGTCTCGCCTTCGACCGTGACCCACACGCCCATGCGGATGTCGTAAGGTATTTTTCGCCCATTGGCTTCCAGCGATGAAATCACCTCGACCATACCCTTGCGCTCTAGCACGCCGCCTTCGCTGATGGGCCGGGTCACAAACGGGATGTCCTCAACACTGGCAGGCGGGTAAAGCAGGCCGTTGCCGGGTACGGTGAGGCCGGTTGCGTTGGCCACGGCGGCCGATTCAATGGACGGTTTGGAGCCGTCCAGGAAACTGTTGAACATCTTTGGATTGAGCCCGCCGCGCTCGGCCTGCTCAGGCGTCAGCCCATAATTTCCCCAGACTGTATCTGGCGTTGATTCGGAAAAATGTGGCAACCACTTGTGGCCGCGGCCCGCTGCCACTACCGGAAAGCCGCAGGTGCGCGCCCAGTCCACCAGGTCGCAAATCAGAGCCGGCTGGTCGCCAAAAGCCAGTGAATAAATAACGCCCGCCTCCGTAGCCCTTCGCGCCAGCAAGGGGCCGCAAAAAGCATCAGCCTCGACCGTGACGTTGACCACATGCTTGCCGTGCGCAAAGGCGCTCAGGCAGTGTTCAACGGCCGCCACCGGGTTGCCGGTGCATTCCACAATGATGTCGATTTGCGGATGCGTAACCACCGCACGCCAGTCTTCCGTGATCCAGGTTGCTCCTGTATTTATAGCATCTTGTGCAGATTTTGCGTGGGTCATAGCCGGATTCCATCCCACACGGGCAAGATTGGTACGGGCTGCCGCGGGCGACAGGTCGGCAATCGCTACCAAGTGCACACCCGGTGTTTTCGGAATCTGTGCCAGGTACATGGACCCGAATTTTCCGGCGCCAATCAGGCCGATGCGCACCGGTTTGTTGTCGCGCGCACGTTGCTGCAGTTTTGCGTAGAGGCTCATGAGGTTCGATCCTGGGTGTTGGTTTACCTGCTGAAGAATACCTGAAGCGTGTGCGTGGCCACCATTTTTTTAGGCCGTGGACTACAAGCGTGCCGCCCGGATGTGACAAGATGTCAGTTATTCCCTTCGATATCTGCAGGAGCCAACATGACCCGACCCGATCCCGCCTGGCTGGAAGCCATGTACAACAACCGCGCGCGGGTTCCGGAGCATGCCGTGCATTTCCGGCAATGGGCAGAGGCTTCGGCCCAGGTCAGAGCCTTGCAACCTTGTACGCTGGATATTGCCTATGGCCCCAGTGAGGGCCAGAAGCTGGATATATTCCCGGCAGCTGCCACTGGCGGGCAGGGTTCGCAGGTGGTGGTGTTCATTCATGGTGGTTACTGGCGTTCACTGGACAAGGCCGAGCATTCATTTGTCGTTCCGGCTTTCACCAGGGCTGGTGCTTGTGTAATGGTTCCGAACTACGACCTCTGTCCGCTGGTCACCATTCCCGAAATCGTGATGCAGATGGTGAGGTCGCTGGCTTGGGTGTTTCGTAATATCGCGCAGCATGGCGGTGACCCCGGGCGCATCACGGTCGTGGGGCACTCTGCCGGCGGCCATCTGGCGGCCATGCTTTTGGCCTGCGTATGGCAGGCTTATGCAAAGGATCTGCCGGCAAATCTTGTTAGAAATGCCTTATCAATTTCTGGTCTTTACGACCTTGAGTCGATGCGCCACACGCCGTCTCTGCAAGCCTCCCTGAAACTGACTCCGGCGCAGGTCCACAAGGCAAGCCCGGGCTTGATGCCGCGTCCAGCCCGCGGCATCCTGTACAGTGTGGCGGGCGGCGATGAGAGCGACGAGTTTTTACGCCACAACCTGATGATCCAGCAGGCCTGGGGACGCAAGACCGTACCGGTTTGTGAGGCCTTACCGGACCTTAACCACTTCAGCATTCTTGAAGCATTGCCGCAGCCGGGCCACAGGCTTAACGAACTGGCCATGCAATTGCTGGCGGAGGCCTGATATGCACAAGTCTATTTTTCCCTTGTCTCTTCCTGCTTTCACGCTGGCCCTCAGCACCCTGCTTGCCGCATGTGGCGGCGGTGGCGGTAGTGCGCCAGCGAGCAGCACCACGACTACGGCGGCGTATGGCGCGCAACCTGCAAGCTGTTCAATCCCGGATCAGCGGACGTGGCTGAAGGCTTACATGGCGGACCAGTATTTCTGGAATGCAAACCTGGGCGCAGGCAATGATTCTGCCGCCAGCATGGACGCTTACTTCCAGTCTTTGCTTTACAGACCTGCAGACCGTTTCAGCTACACCCAGTCCACCGCTCAGTTCACGCAATTTTTCACCGAAGGCACGCGTACGGGCTACGGTTATTCGCTGGCGTTTGCCGATGCCACACAGACGGCTTTGCAGGTTCGTGTCATTGAGCCCCAAAGCCCGGTCGCTGCAGCGGGCCTGGTACGCGGCGACACCATCGTCTCGATTGATGGCTACTCAAGCGCACAAATTACTGCAGGCGCGTTGACCACCGTGGATACTGCGGGGGTGTCGCGTTCCTTTACGGTGCGCAATACAGGCGGCACGACGCGCAGCTTTACGGTTACCTCTGCCAATTACACGCTGACGCCGGTGCTGAACGCCAGCGTACTTACAGCCCCCAACGGTGCAAAAGTAGGCTATCTGGCGTATCAGGAGTTCATTACCTCCAGTGCCAGCGCGCTCGGAAATGCGTTCAACACCTTCCGTGCGGCAGGTGTGACCGAGCTGATTGTTGATTTGCGTTACAACGGCGGCGGCAGTGTGACCACGGCACGTAACCTGGCCAGCATGATGGGCGGCAGCAGCCTGAATGGCCAGATTTTCGCGGGCCTGCGTTTTAATTCACAAAACAGCATCAGCAATTTCAACTATGCCTTTACGTCCAACACGGCCACATTGCCGGCGGCACCACTGGAAGGCTTAAACCGGGTATTCGTCATCGCTTCGGCATCGACGGCCTCTGCCAGCGAATTGGTCATCAATTCATTAAAACCTTTTCGCAATGTCATCACGATTGGCGCGGCAACATACGGCAAGCCTTACGGATTTCAGCCGCGCGACGCTTGCGGCATCACCTATAGCGCCGTTAACTTCGACAGCGTGAATGCTAGTGGCGTCGGTGGATACACCAGCGGCTTGCCAGCCACCTGTGCCATGAGCGATGACCTGAGCAAGCAACTGGGCGATCCTGCCGAGCGCCGAATTGCAGCAGCGCTTAGCTATATCCAGAACGGCGCCTGCCCGCCAGTGGCCGTCAACCCCGATGCATTGCAGGCCAGTGCTCGGGCCAGTTCGGCGCTTGGTGATGGCTCAGGACCAACTGGCACACGCGGTGAGCCGGCTTTTGGCGAGCTCACGCGTCCGGCCATGCTGGCCGACTAGCGGCAACCTACATCAGCAGGTGTTCACCGGCGTTGTCGCCGCCCAGCGTGACGTAGTTGACCTTGCGGATGTCCATGAGTTTTTTGCCACCGGCGTAGCTGATGGCGCTCTGTACGTCTTCTTCCATCTCACGCAGCGTGTCTGCCAGCGTGCCCTTGACGGGCTCCAGGATGCGCTTGCCTTCGACGTGTTTGTACTCGCCCTTGTTGAAGTCCGAGGCGCTGCCGTAGTATTCCTTGAACAGCGCACCATCGACTTCAACCGTCTTGCCGGGGCTTTCTTCAAGGCCTGCCAGCATGGAGCCGATCATTACCATGGTGGCACCAAAACGGATTGATTTTGCAATGTCACCGTGTTCGCGAATACCACCGTCGGCAATGATGGGCTTGGTCGCAACGCGGGCGCACCACTTGAGCGCCGACAGCTGCCAGCCGCCGGTGCCAAAGCCGGTTTTCATTTTGGTGATGCAGACCTTCCCCGGCCCAATGCCAACCTTGGTAGCATCTGCGCCCCAGTTTTCAAGGTCGATGATGGCTTCGGGCGTGCCCACATTGCCGGCAATCACAAACGATGCTGGCAGTTTCTGCTTCAGGTAGCCAATCATTTTCTGCACCGTGTCGGCATGGCCGTGGGCGATGTCGATGGTGATGTATTCTGGCACCAGGCCTTCGGCCGCCAGCTGGTCGACTATGTCGTAGTCGGCTTTTTTGACGCCCAGCGAAATCGAGGCGTACACGCCCCGAGCCTTCATGTCGCGCACAAACTGGAGGTTGTCCAGATCAAAGCGGTGCATCACGTAAAAATAGCCGTTTTCGGCCATCCAGACACAGATGCCTTCATTGATGACCGTCTTCATGTTGGCCGGTACCACCGGTATGCGAAAGCTGCGTCCGCCAAGTTCGACGGAGGCGTCGCATTCAGAGCGGCTTTCTACCCGGCATTTGCGCGGCAGCAGAAGGATGTTGTCGTAGTCGAATATTTCCATGATGACCCAAGCCCTTTTAAAACTGTCAGTGAACAGAGGGGCGCTTGGATTCGACCGGTTTTGCTTCAGAAACAAAAAACCGGGCGCAATTGCTTGGGCCCGGTGTCTGATTTTAGCCGTGCACACGTATCTTGTGGGTGGCTTTGGCGATATACACCCTATATGACTTTCTGCAGCACCCCGCGCATCGCAACGGATGGCTCATTGGGGTTCTTTGCAGGCAGACTGCGCAGCAGCGACCAGTTCGCCACGCGCATTCTCGACCCAGCCTATGACTTGCAAACGTTCAGGGTTGGCGCCTTGCGAAACATTCATCACTCGTGATTCAAAAAATGCTGTGGACTCTTTTTTTGATAGCGAAGAAAGCCCATTCCACGGCGGCTGAAAGACAGTCCTGACAAGATTTCGGGCCACCGGTGAGTCTTCGGTTCCCTCCGGCAATACTTCCACCAGCGCCAGCCACGCTGACCAGCCCCGGCTGCTGGAAGCTGTCGCAGACGGCTTGAATCGCATCGATACGCCCATGTAGCCGGACAAGGCTACACCGTGGGCGACGCGAAGTACGCCGCCTTCCCGATCCTTCAACCGCCGGTTGCTAGAGACACTCGCCGTCGGTATCTGCAGTTTGAGCACCTGCAGGCGGTCCAGCGCCTCGCGGCTGGCTACTGCGGCCAGTGGCGCGTCTTCTTCCTTTTTGCCCGGTACAACCCAGTCCAGCGCAAGCTCGCCGCGACGGGTGCGGGGCGTGACACGGTCTTGCCAGCAGCTTGCACAGTCTGCATTGATAAACCGCTCCACAAGTCTCACCGGCCGGGGCTGCCCGTCGCTGCTGCAGACACCTGCGACAGCCGTCTGGGCCCAGGCGCCAGGCGTGCCAACCAGCAGGGGCATCACCAAGGCTGCGAGCACCATGTGTTTGTGGTTTTCAGCGCTATGGCTAAAAGTCTTCATCAGGGCTTTCTACAATGGGGAATGTTTTCAGAATCACCAGATTTAGTCGCGCCAAACTCTCCGCTCCTGCAAAATCTTAATCCAGAGCAACTCGCTGCTGTCACCTTGCCGGCGACCCATGCCCTGATTCTTGCCGGAGCGGGCTCTGGCAAGACGCGTGTGCTGACGACCCGCATCGCCTGGTTGCTGCAAACCGGCCAGGTTTCGCCCGGCGGCATCCTCGCCGTCACCTTCACCAATAAGGCGGCAAAGGAAATGCTGGTGCGGCTCTCAAGCATGCTGCCGGTCAATGTGCGCGGCATGTGGATAGGCACTTTTCACGGCCTGTGTAACCGGTTTTTGCGGGCACATTACAAACTGGCTAATCTGCCCTCGACCTTCCAGATTCTGGATACCCAGGACCAACTCTCGGCCATCAAGCGGCTTTGCAAGCAGTTCAATGTCGATGACGAGCGCTTTCCGCCCAAGCAGCTGATGTATTTCATTGCTGGCTGCAAGGAAGACGGCCAGCGACCCAAAGATGTGCAGGTTCGCGACGAAGAGATGCGTAAAAAGGTCGAAATTTACGCGCTGTATGAAGAGCAGTGCCAGCGTGAGGGCGTGGTTGATTTTGGCGAACTAATGCTACGTAGCTACGAACTGCTGCGCGACAACGTGCCCGTGCGCGAGCATTACCAGCGGCGATTTCGCCACATCCTGATTGACGAGTTCCAGGACACCAACAAGCTGCAATACGCCTGGATCAAAATGCTGGCCGGCGCCGGAGCCCATGCGTCCGGTGGCCTGGGCCTGGAGCAGGCCAGTTTCAACCCGAC
>JANYFF010000364.1 GCA_025362825.1 Polaromonas sp.
GTGGTCTTCGCCGCCACCGACTGGCTTGACGGCTACCTGGCCCGCAAACTCAACCAGACCTCCTCCTTCGGAGCCTTCCTGGACCCGGTTGCCGACAAGTTCCTGGTATGTGCATCGCTGCTGGTGCTGGTGCATTTGCAGCGTGCCGACGTGTTTGTCGCGCTCATCATTATTGGCCGCGAAATCGCTATATCGGCCCTGCGCGAATGGATGGCCCTGATAGGCGCGACCAAAAGCGTCGCCGTGCACATGCTGGGCAAAATCAAGACCACCGTGCAGATGATTGCGATTCCTTTCTTGCTGTTTGACGGCGTTCTGTTTGGCAGCATCAACACCCATTTGTGGGGCACCTGGCTGATATGGATATCCGCCGTGCTGACGGTCTGGTCTATGATTTACTACCTCCAAAAAGCCATTCCAGAAATTCGCGCCCGGGCGAAATAAGGCCTGCTGCTAGCCTTTTTCCTATTTGTTGCCTGTGCGTTCCACGTCTCCTGAAAGCGCCCTGATTCGCGCGATGCCTGTGGTGTTTGTGCTGATCTGGAGCACTGGCTTTATCGTTGCCAAATTTGGCTTGCCTTATGCGCCACCGCTGACCTTTCTGGCGATCCGTTACCTGCTGTCGATCGTTTGCTTTCTGGCATGGACTGCACTGGCCAAAGCAGCTTGGCCGCAGGGCAGGGCGCAGTGGCTTCACCTCGGAGTCACCGGCGTATTGATGCATGCGGGTTACTTGGGCGGGGTATGGATCGCGGTCAAAGGAGGCATGGGCTCGGGCCTTGCGGCATTGATCGTCGGCCTGCAGCCGGTGCTGACTGCGTTGTGGGTGTCCTGGATAGCCTCGGTTGATACTGGCCAGAACGAGCAAAAAGTCACGCCCCGGCAATGGCTTGGCCTGGCACTGGGCCTTGGCGGGTTGCTGCTGGTCGTATCGCGCAAGTTCGGCTCAGGACATGAAGTCACCGCGCTGACACTGGCTGCCACGGTGATAGCACTGTTCAGTATCACGGCAGGTACGCTCTACCAGAAGCGCTTTGTGAAGCCGACAGATGTGCGCAGCGCCAACGCCATCCAGCTTGGCGCGGCCCTGCTGGTCACCTTGCCGTTGACCTTTCTGGAAAGCGAAGCCATCACCTGGAACCATTCGTTCATGGGAGCCATGGCCTGGTCTGTGCTGGCGCTGACGCTGGGCGGCAGTTCGTTGCTCTACCTGCTGATACAGCGCGGCGCTGCGACGGCTGTCACCAGCTTGTTATACCTTGTCCCGCCAACCACGGCACTGATGGCCTGGGTGCTGTTTGACGAACTCATCACCACGTCCACGGTGATCGGTATGGCGCTTACGGCTGTGGGCGTAAGCCTCGTGGTGCGCGCTGCGAAACCAAAGGCACTGGTTTAGTCTGGTTGGCTGGCGTTTTTGCAGCTGGCTTTTTCCAGGGCTCGTCTGCGAATTCAGCCAGCAGAAAATCAATTAGCAGGCGTATGCGGCGCGGCGCATCTGCACGGTAGGGCGCCAACCAGTGGATGTCGGCATCCGGCATGGACCATGCAGGCAACACGCGAAGCAGTTGCCCTGATGCGAGCTGCGGTGCAACATCCCACAGGCTGCGCAGCATGATGCCGCGGCCCGCTACACACCAGTCGCGAACCAGCTCCCCTGAGTTGCTGGACAGAGGTCCGTGGACGCGGACCCGCTCGGGGATTTTTTCCTTGTCTTTTTGCAGGGGCCAGATATCAAAGCGTTGGCTGGCGGCATTGCCGTTTTCGCGCACGATCAGGCAGGCATGTTCAGCCAGCGATTCAATCGTCTTGGGCATGCCGCGGTGCTTGATGTAAGTGGGGGACGCCACCAGCACGCGCTGATTGCCTGCCAGGCGGCGCGATACCCATTGAGCGGCCTCCTTGCCGCGCACCGACCACAGCCAGATGGCGCCGTCGAAGCCGTCACGTGCGAGGTCAGGCAATTGTTCGGTCAGCTGCAGCTGGATATCAATGCGCGGATGCCTCTCCTGAAAGTGCGCCAGCGCAGGCCCCAGCCAGAGGCGGCCAAAGCCGAAAGTGGCTGCCAGCCTGATCAGGCCCGTCGGTTCAGCTTTGCGCTCCAGCAATTCGGCTTCAAGGGCATTGAAGCCTTGAAGCAATACCAGCGCCCGCTCGCAAATGGTTTCGCCCTCAGCGGTCGGTGTGACGCGGCGGGTGGTGCGCTGGAACAAGCGCTGGTCAAGGCTTGCCTCCAGTGCCAATAGTCGCTTGGTAACCACAGGCGGCGCAACATCAAGGCTTCGTGCTGCCGCGACCAGGCTGCCATGGTCACGGACTGCAAGCACAAGTTCGAGGTCACTGCGGTCCATTCATGCCTTTATAGAAATAATAAATTCGCTGATTATTGCTTGAATAAAACCTCTAGACTCTACAAAATAGGTACATGAATAAAAACGGTGACGCTTCGGCGGACACCGAACGGACACCGAACGGTCACCAGGACGACCTCAAGGTAATGCACGCAAATGTTTGAGAATTTCGAATCAACCTACCTAGAAGGTCCTGCAGGCAAACTGCGTGTTTTGCGCGGCGGAAGCGGTGCGCCGCTGTTGCTGCTGCATGGTCATCCGCAGACACATGTCATGTGGCATCTTGTAGCGCCGTTGCTGGCGCAACACTTCACGGTCATCCTGATGGATTTGCGTGGTTACGGCGATTCTGTAAGAGCTGCCAGCGATGCCTCGCATGTGGCCTATTCCAAACGCGCCATGGCACTTGATGCATTGGCGGTGATGAAGCATTTCGGTTTCGATCACTTCCAGATACTTGCTCACGACCGGGGTGCACGGGTCGCGCATCGCCTCGCCTCGGACCACCCGGCTGCGGTGGAGCGGCTGATGTTGCTGGACATCGCGCCGACGCTGGCGATGTACGCGGGCACCACCGAGGCATTTGCAACGGCTTACTGGCACTGGTTTTTTCTCATACAACCGCAGCCCCTGCCGGAGGCCCTGCTGGATTTTGACCCGGTGCGCTACATACACAGCGTGATGGGGAAACGCCATGCAGGCCTGGCAGCTTTCGCGCCGGCAGCGCTTGCCGAATACGAACGTTGCGTGCAGATCCCGGGCACCTCGCACGCCATCTGTGAAGACTACCGCGCATCAGCCACGATTGACCTCGAGCATGACCGCGCAGACGTTGCAGCGGGCCACAAACTGCAGCAACCCATCAAGGTGCTCTGGGGCGAGCACGGCGCCGTCGGCAAATGTTTTGACGTGCCGGCCCTGTGGCAGGAGCGTGCGGCTGATGTGTCGGGGCACAGCCTGCCGTGCGGGCACTACATCGCCGAAGAAGCGCCTGCGCTGCTGATGCAGCAGGCCCTCAATTTTTTCAGAAAATAGCCAGTCTCAACCAAAGGAAATACCATGAGCAGCAACGCAGGAAAAAAACGGATTGCAGTCATCGCAGGCGATGGCATCGGCAAGGAAACCATGCCTGAAGGCATTCGCGTGATGGAGGCCGCAGCAAGCAAATTCGGCATCGACCTGCAGTTTGATCACTTCGATTTCTCAAGCTGGGACTACTACGAAAAGCACGGTCAGATGATGCCAGACAACTGGAAGGACCAGATCGGCGACCACGATGCAATCTACTTCGGCGCTGTCGGCTGGCCCGAAAAGATTGCCGACCATGTGTCGCTTTGGGGTTCCCTGTTGTTGTTCCGGCGTGAGTTTGACCAGTACATCAACCTGCGCCCTGCGCGCCTGATGCCGGGCATCATTGCGCCGGTCGTGCGCCGTGACGGCAGCGCGCGTCAGCCAGGCGAAATTGATTTTTACATTGTGAGGGAGAACACTGAAGGCGAGTATTCGAGCATTGGCGGCAGGGCTTTTCCCGGTACCGACCGTGAGTTTGTTGTTCAGGAATCGATTTTTACCCGCATTGGTGTTGATCGCGTGCTGAAGTTTGCGTTTGAACTGGCGCAGACGCGACCTAAAAAGCATCTCACAAGCGCCACCAAATCAAACGGTATCTCAATCTCGATGCCTTACTGGGATGAGCGCGTGGCCGAGATGGCCAAGGCCTATCCCGGTATCAGACTTGACAAGTTTCACATTGACATCCTGACGGCCCATTTTGTGCAGCGGCCGGACTTCTTTGATGTGGTGGTTGCCAGTAATTTGTTTGGCGACATCCTCAGCGACTTGGGGCCAGCCTGCACTGGCACCATTGGCATTGCGCCCAGCGCCAACCTGAATCCGGAGCGGAAATTCCCGTCGCTGTTTGAACCGGTGCACGGATCTGCGCCTGATATCGCAGGCAAGCAGATAGCCAATCCGATCGGTCAGATCTGGTGTGGCGCGATGATGCTCGAATTCCTGGGGCACAAGGATGCGCACGATGCGGTGCTGGCCGCCATCGAAAAGGTCTTGGCGCCACAAAGCGGTGCCCCGCGCACACCTGACTTGGGTGGAACGGCCTCGACTACCGATGTCGGCAAAGCTATTGCAGCAGCGCTCGGTTAAATCCGCATCGACGCAGTTTTGTCAATCGCGCAAATTACACCGTGCACTCACGATTGAGGTGGTCCGGCGTAAAAAAGAGACTAGAATCCGCGTCCGCGAGCTAAAAAATTAATGTTGTATTGACACCTCCGGAGTCCATGGCTCTAATGAGTATCAGCAGCCAAGCTGCACGGGCCGCTTTTCGTTGATGTCTTTTACTGATGTCTCGAAAGCTAGTTTTTTTTGAAGACAATCAGACCAACTTTTATCAACGAGGGGTTCTTGTGAACAAGACTGAACTGATCGAACACATTGCAAAGCATGCTGACATTTCCAAGGCCGCTGCTACGCGTTCCCTGGAGGCAACCATTGGGGCGGTGAAAACAACGCTGAAAAAAGGAGGCTCTGTGTCTCTGGTGGGTTTTGGTACATTTGCGGTGGGCAAACGCGCTGCGCGCGTCGGTCGCAATCCGCGTACTGGCGATGCGATTAAAATCAAGGCTGCCAAGGTTCCAAAGTTTCGTCCGGGCAAAGCACTCAAGGATGCTTTGAACTGATGCAAATGGTTTAAAAGTTTGTGGGGTGCTTAGCTCAGTTGGTAGAGCAGCGCCCTTACACGGCGTAGGTCGGCGGTTCGAGCCCGTCAGCACCCACCACAGACTGAAGTAATCGGAGAAAAAGGCGAACAGGCGGTTCGCCTTTTTTATTGGGCCGCTGGATTTTTGTTTACATGGTTTGCCGGGTTGGTTAAAGCCTTTTTTGCCCCTTGTTGGCCTACAGGAAGTTCGAGATGTTTGATTTCATTCGCAAGCACACCAAAATCACGATGGGCCTGCTTTTTTTGCTGATCGTCCCATCATTTATTTTGTTTGGCCTCGACGGCTACAACAAAAGCAGAGACAAGGCTGAAGTTGTCGCCAAGGTTGACGGTCAGGAAATCGTCCAGACCGACTGGGACAGAGCCCATCTTCGAGAAGTTGAGCGCCTCAAGGCTTCGATGCCATCGCTGGACGCCAAGCTGCTGGACTCCCCTGAAGCGCGTTATGCAACTCTCGAACGCCTCGTACGCGACCGTGTACTGGTAGCCGCTGCTGGCAAATCAAAACTCAACACCAGCGACCAGCGCCTGGCGCGCGAACTCCAGGAGAATCCGGATATTGCTGCGCTGCGCAGGGCAGATGGCACGCTTGACATGGAGCGTTATCGCCAGTTGCTCGGCAGCCAGGGCTTGAGCCCTGAGATGTTTGAAGCCAACGTTCGCGCAGACCTTTCGAGCCGCCAGGTCCTGGTAGGTGTGGCGGGAAGCGGCTTTACCTCGAAGGTCGCGGCTGATACGGCTCTGAACGCTTACTTCGAAAAACGCGAAATCCAGATTGCCCGTTTCCCGACCGCTGATTACGCCGCAAAATTGACGCCTACCGATGCTGACCTTGAGCAGTTTTACAAAAGCAACGAAAGCCAGTTCCAGGCACCCGAACAGGCAAACATTGAATACGTGCTGCTGGACGTTGACACAATTAAAAAAGGCATCGCGGTCAACGATGCAGAGCTCAAGGCCTATTACGACCAGAACGCGCAGAGACTGAGCGGTAGCGAAGAGCGCCGTGCCAGCCATATCCTGATTGCATCGCCAAAGAGTGCGCCTGAATCGGAGCGGCAAAAGTCAAAAGCCAAAGCGACAGAGCTGCTGGCCCTGGTTAAAAAATCACCTGATACGTTTGCCGATATGGCGCGCAAAAACTCCCAGGACCCTGGGTCTGCGCCAAGTGGCGGCGACCTTGATTTCTTTGCGCGGAGCGCGATGGTCAAGCCTTTTGCCGATGCCGCCTTCACCATGAAAAAAGGTGATATCAGCGATGTGATCGAGACCGAGTTCGGCTATCACATCATCAAGTTGACCGATATCAAAGAGCCGAAAAAGCGGAGCTACGAAGAAATGAAGCCTGAGCTGGATGCAGATGTTAAAAAGCAGCAGGCGCAGAAGAAGTTTGCCGAGACGGCAGAAGCATTCACCAATGGTGTTTATGAGCAGGCTGACAGCCTGAAGCCGATTGCAGACCGGTTGAAGCTTGAAGTCAAGACGGCGAACGGTATTACCCGTACGCCTGCGGCGGGTGTGACCGGCGCTCTGGCCAATGTGAAATTTCTCAACGCAATTTTTTCACCTGACGCGACTGAAAGAAAGCGCAATACCGAGGCCGTTGAAGTAGCGTCGAATCAGCTGATCTCCGGGCGGATTACCCAATACACCCCTGCGCGCACGAGGCCTCTTGCCGAAGTGAAGGATATCGTTCGCCAGCGCTGGCTGGCCATGCGAGGTGCCGAAGAAGCCCGCAAGGACGGTGCGGCGAAGCTTGCAGCCTGGAAGATTGCGCCAGATTCAGCCACTCTGCAGGATGCCGTTGTGGTGTCCAGGGATCAGACCCAGGCACCAAAGCAGTCTGCACAAGTGGTCGATGCTGCATTGAGAGCCAATGCAACTGCATTGCCCGTATTTGTTGGTGTTGACCTGGGTGCACAGGGCTATGCTGTCATCAAAGTTGCGAAGGTATTGCCGCGTGCCCCTGCGCTGGAGGCTACCGCCAAGCAGGAGCGCAGCCAGTACGCGCAGTGGTGGACCTCGGCTGAAAGCTTGGCCTACTACAACGTGCTGAAGGAGCGCTTCAAAACGGAAATAAAGGTTCCCAAGCCGGTGCGCGCCAAATCGGATGCAGTGGCGCCGCAGGAAAATGCGACACAGTAATTTCCAGCGCGACTGGGATCGCGAAAACTAACCGGTATAATTAGAGTCGCGGTGGCTGTAGCTCAGTTGGTAGAGTCCAGGATTGTGATTCCTGTTGTCGTGGGTTCGAGCCCCATCAGCCACCCCAACATCTTTTAGACGGCCTTTAAGTCATTGATTCATAAGGCCCGTCAGCAAAATCAACCACTTACGCGCTCTCACCCGGACACAAAACCGGACAGTTTGAGTGCGTCAGGGCTGTTGGCGCCTACCCCAAATTAGCCAGTTTGCACGGCATGTGCCGAAATGGCACTTCCCACGAAATTCGTTCGTAAAGCGTTTTCCAGTGCACCCTGCAGTAAATTCTTCGTAAGCGCGCGGTGATACCGTCTTGACGGTATGCCCGGTCTATACAGCTGTATGAAGATTAGCGATCAGCAGGCCGGCGACCAACGGTGCGGCAGCAGCTCCTGGATTCGACTGGCCCGCTGTGTGGGCAGCCGCTCGAGGACGTCCTTCAGGTATGCGTAGGGATCGTGCCCATTTAGCTTGGCCGAGTGCACCAGGCTCATGATCGCTGCGGCGCGTTTGCCCGCACGCAGCGAGCCGGCAAACAGCCAGTTCGATCTCCCGATCGCAATCGGCCGTATCTGGTTTTC
>JANYFF010000366.1 GCA_025362825.1 Polaromonas sp.
CATGGCGTAGGTCTTGGTAAACGCCAGCGGTGCAAACAGGCGCCCCTCCTGTGCTTCCAGCGTGAACACGGGTATGAACGATAGCGTGATGATGAGCAACGAGAAAAACAGCGCCGGCCCGACTTCGGCTGCGGCGTCACCAATGACACGCCAGCGCGCCTCACCCTGCAGCGTCTGCCCCGGATGCTCATGGCCCCAGTGCTCAAGGTGCTTGTGTGCGTTCTCTATCATCACCACCGCAGCGTCGACCATGGCGCCAATGGCAATCGCAATGCCACCCAGCGACATGATGTTGGCGTTGACGCCCTGGTAATGCATGACGATGAAAGCAGAGAGAATACCCAGCGGCAGCGAGATGATGGCGACAAAGGCCGAGCGCAAATGGAACAGGAAAATAAAACACACCACGGCGACGACCAGAAATTCTTCCAACAGCTTGTGCGTGAGGTTTTCCACCGACCGTTCTATCAGCCCTGAACGGTCATAGGTCGGCACGATCTCTACCCCTTTAGGCAGGCTGGCCTGCAGGGTCTGGATTTTGGCCTTCACCGCAGCGATGGTCTCCAGCGCATTTTTGCCCGACCGCATGATGATCAAACCGCCCACAGCTTCTCCCTCCCCGTCGAGTTCTCCAATGCCACGCCGCATCTCGGGCCCGATCTGGATGCGAGCCACATCCCCCAAGCGCACGGAGACACCGCCCGGCGTTGTCTTCAGCGGCACAGCCCGGAAGTCGTCCAGGCTTTGCAAATATCCTGAAGCACGCACCACATACTCGGCCTCCCCCAGTTCAAGCACCGAGCCCCCCGCCTCCTGGTTAGCCTTCTGGATAGCTTCAACCACCCGCGTGTGCGGGATGGTATAAGCAGCCAGTTTTTCAGGGTCGAGCACGATCTGGTACTGCCTGACCATGCCGCCGACCGAGGCGACCTCGGCCACGTTGGGCACGGTTTTGAGTTCGTATTTCAAAAACCAGTCCTGCAGTGCGCGCAATTGCCCAGCATCCTGCGTGCCGCTGCGGTCTATCAGCGAATATTGGTAGATCCAGCCCACGCCGGTGGCGTCCGGGCCAAGCGACGCTTTCGCTGCAGCAGGCAATCTGGATTGCACCTGGTTAAGGTACTCAAGCACGCGTGAACGTGCCCAGTAAAGGTCGGTGCCGTCTTCAAACAGCACATAGACAAAAGAGTCGCCAAAGAAGGAATAGCCACGCACTGTTTTGGCACCGGGCACCGACAGCATGGTCGTGGTCAGGGGATAGGTGACCTGGTTCTCGACAATTCGCGGCGCCTGGCCGGGGTAAGTCGTGCGAATGATGACTTGCACGTCCGACAGATCGGGCAATGCATCCAGTGGCGTTCGTATCACTGAATAAACGCCCCAAGCACCCACCATCAAGGTGGCAAGCAGGACCAAAAAGCGATTGACGATGGACCAGCGAATAAGGCGAGCGATCACTTTTTTCCCCCGGCGAACGACGCTGCGGCAGCCGCCGTAGCGGCCAACGGCGAAATACGCGTGATCTGCGGCAGGCCTTCAGCGTCCATGTAAAACTCAAAACTCACACGGTCACCTGGCTGCATATTGCGGGGCAGGTCTTTGGCCGGCGGCGGTTTGAACTCCATGGTCATGGGCCCCCACTTCAGGGCTGGTACAGGGCCGTGCGACAGCGTGATGGCGTCTTTTTCCAGAGCCTCGACTTTGGCTTCGGCTTCGTAGCGGGGCGTCATGTTGGCAGCAACCGGTTTGGGCACTTCATTGAGTCGACTCTCCACCCCTTTCAGGCTGGCTTCGGAATCGATCAGGAATTGCGAGGACACAACAACACGCTGGCCAGCCTGCAGGCCGCGTTTGATCTCGATCTGTCCGCCGCTTTCCATCCCTGCTTCAACATCCACCGGCCTGAAGCGCCCTTTGTCCTCGGCCAGCATCACCACCGTGCGCTTGCCGGTCTGGATCACCGCCTCAGTCGGAACAAGCAGCGCCTTGTCCGCGCGCATGTCCATAAACTGCATGGCCACGAACATGCCGGGCATCAGACGCCCGCCAGGATTGGCAAGCTCCAGCCTGGCCTTGATCGTGCGTGTGGCCGGGTTGACTTCAGGCAGGATGGCTTGCACCTTGCCCTCAAACGTGGTGCCAGGCACCGCAGGGCTGTGCGCCTGTACCTTCGCACCGGGGCGCACCAGGGCCGCCTGGCTCTCGGGTACTTCCGCATTAGCCCATACCGTTGAGAGACCGTTGATGCGGAACAGGGTGGCGCCCGGCATGATGGTCATGCCTTCGCGTGCCAGTAGTTCCACTACAACCCCGCCAATTGGAGCAGTCAAAGTAATGCGGGCCTGCGCCCGTCCACCGGTTTCAACGCGGTTTATCTGCTCGTCGCTCATACCCGCCTGGCGCATGCGCTGTCGGGCACCATCCACCAACGAAGCCAGGTCGCTGCCCTGCATGCGCTTGATGGCCAGGAACTCCTCCTGCGCAGCAACCCACTCCGGTACGTACAGGTCCACCAGCGGCTGCCCCTTGGTGACCCGATCCAGCGTGGCACGTACGTGCAAGCGCTCGACATAGCCCGTGGCCCTCGCCTGAACAATGGCCTGGTCGCGCTCATTGAAGGCAATGCTGCCGACCGCAGAAACACTAGGCGACAAAGTCCCCTCAGTAACCAACGCCGTACGCACGCCCAGGTTTTGCTGGATGCGTGGACTCACCGTGACCCTACCCTGGTCTGACTCGCCTTGACCGTAAACTGGCACCAGCATCATGTCCATGAACGGTGACTTGGCCGGCTTGTCGAACCTGCTGGCCGGGACCATGGGGTCGTGGTAATAAAGAATTTTGCTGCCGGTGACGGGGTCGGTGTCTCCCGCCTTGAGCCCGGCACTGATGTGCCGCCGGGTCGCATCCTCGCCTTGCGCAATGCTCTGGGGTGCTACCCCGGTAGCCAGTTCTGGCGGTGAATTCTGCGCCGCGGGCGTCCCTGATGCGCCCATTCCCTGCTTCATGCCAAGGCTGTACAAACCATAACCGCCAGCACCCAGCAGGCCCGCCATCAACACACCCGCCACCAAATGTTTTGCTTTCATGGCTAATCCTTGATGTGGTTCATGTTGACGCTGCTGGGTGTGAGGAAGTTGAGCTGGGCCCACGAGCGTGCGGTTTCGAGTTCAAGGGTCAGGGCCTGCATGCGCACCTCAATCTCGTCACGTCGGGCCGCCAGAGTGCTGACGAGGTCGCCCTTGCTCGTGCGATAAGCCGTCAATGCGGCTTCTGAGCGCTGGCGCGTTGTCGGAATCATTTCGCTCTGGTAGCGCGCTAGCCTTTCCTTACCTGTCTGCCAGTCATTCAACCAGCCCCGAACTTCGACTTCATGGTTGCGAAGCATGTCTTCATAGCGTGCCTTCACTTCATTGACCATGGCCAGTTTTGCACTCAACTCACGGTTCTGGCGATTCTTCTGGTCCCATTGCAAAGGAATGGAAACGCCAATCGACAGCATGTTTGAATAGGCTGGGCCACGCTGAGCATAGCTCGCCTCGACGCTCCAGTCGGATTGCTGGTTGGCTTCGGCAAGCTTCACCTCGGTCTGAGCGGCCTCAATTTCAGCAGCCAGCACCAGCAGGTCCGGGTGCAGTTTCAAGTGCTCACTAAAGTCGCCGCCCTGAATCGGCGTACTTTGCCAGGGCGGCGCGCCTGAGGGCGGACGGAGACCTGCCGGCTGGCCCACCCAGCGGACCAGCATCAGGCCAGCGTTGCGCGCCTGGCGGTCGATCTGGCTGATGCGATCCTCCAGCTGGATCACGGCACTGCGGGCTGCGAAAACTTCCGCCTGACTGCCCCGACCGGTACGAAAACCGCTGGCCGCCGCCTGCGTCTGCAGCCTGGTTTCCAGCAACTGTTGCTGCACAAGCTCGCGCATGGCCTGTGCGTAATAGCGGTCCAGCCACGCCAGTGCGGTGTCACGCTCCACATTGGCCTGGGTCAATTGCCGCTGAGCCAGCACACGCTGCGCATCCCGTTCCAGGCGCTCGGACCGGAGCTGGCGTTTGGCCGCGCGGGGGAGTTCCTGTGCGATGCCGATACGGCGCATGGTCATGAAATCGCGCGCTACGCTGAAGCGGTCGGGACCGCTGGCAGGCAGGTTGTCGATGCCGGCCTTCAGCACCGGGTCGGGCAACTGGCCCGCAGCGAAGGCCTGCTCGCGGACCGCAGCGCCCAGTGCATCCTGGGCAACCAGTTGCTGCGATCGGTCAACTGCGATGCGCTGTGCCTCTGCCAGCGTAAGGGAATCGCCGGCCCAGGACACCACGGGCAGCATCAGGGCGACCAGCGCCGCGCGAC
>JANYFF010000399.1 GCA_025362825.1 Polaromonas sp.
CCTTCATGTCGTCTTTCTTTTCGACGACATGAAGGCCAAGTCCGACGCCAAAAAAGAAGCCAAAGAAACAAAGAAGGAAGCCAAGGCCGAAGCAAAGGCTGATGCCAAAGCAGAAGCCGCAAAACCTGCTGCCAGCGCTGCCAAGAAGTAATTCACAGCAGCCTTGAAAAAACCCGTTTTTGAAGCGGGTTTTTTTATGCCCGCACCTTCTGCCGCTAAACCAGGGTAATCAGATCGGTGATGCCGACATCGCCGCCAGCCTGGGTGATCAGGGTCGTGGCCTGCCCCCGGTGATGCGTCTGGTGGTTGAAAAAATGCGTGATGGCCTGCCAGGCCGGGTGCGACCGCTCGGTGCCTTTCGAGTTGCTGTAGCGCATGACCAGCTCCGGAGAATGCCCGGGCATGTCGGCCACCCAGTTTTCAATCGCCACATCCAGCACCACGCGTTTGGCCTTGATGTCAGCCCAGTCGTCAAACAGCACCGAGTCCAGCTGACACCCGTCGGGCAAGTCCAGCACCCCGCCTTCCAGGGCCGTAAAACGCATGCCATGCGCGGCGCCACTGGTAGCAAAGCGCGCTAACCAGACCTGGTCCGCTACCACCAAGTGGCCGAGTGTGCGGTGTATCGATCCAAAAAAAGCACCACGGTCAAGCTTGCGCGCTTCGTCGCCCAGTGCGTCGCATGCCAGCAGTAGCCGGTCGTTAATCCAGCTGTTGTACTTCGCCAGAAAACGATAGTTGTCGCAAAACCCGGCGCCCATCATTTACTCCTTATTTGATAGCGTACTATGCCCACTTTACGGGGGCCTGGGCCACTTTTTATCACTATTCTGGCAAGGCGAGCCGATTCTTCGTCCGCCGGGTGTCGGGGGCTGCTAGGCTGTGGGATGCGCCATGGAGATCCTCCCGGGAAAGAGGATTTAATTTTAGGGCTCAGGCCTTTCCAAACCCTCCGCCGCCCGGCGTGTGGATTTCAAAAACATCTCCCGCCTGCATGTCTGCCTGACCAATATGGCCCAACACCTCGATCTGCCCGCCGGAGCGCACCACTACGTTCTGTCCTACCTGACCAGCCTCACCACCAGCCATGCCGAAGGCGCCATATTTGCGGCCGTTAGACAGAATGCTCGCCGTCATCGGCTCGAGAAACCTGACACGCCGCACGCCCCCATTGCCGCCCGTCCAACGCCCGGCACCCCCCGAATGGTCGCGGATCTCATAGCTCTCAAGCCTGACGGGAAAGCGAAACTCCAGGATTTCAGGGTCGGTCAACCGCGAGTTGGTCATGTGAGCTTGAACAACAGAGGTACCGTCAAATCCCGACACCAGTTCGCCCGCCGCATCAAGCACGCCGCCCGCACCCGAGCCGCCCGATATGGTTTCGTAATACTGGTAGCGTGCATTGCCAAAGGTGAAGTTGTTCATGGTGCACTGCCCGGCTGCCATTACGCCCAGCGCGCCGTAAAGCGCATTGGTGATGCAGGTTGATGTCTCGACGTTGCCTGCAACAACCGAAGCGGGCGAGTTCGGGTTGAGCATGGAGCCTGCCGGAATGATCACCTTGAGCGGCTTCAGGCACCCCGCGTTCAGCGGGATGTCGTCGTCTACCAGGGTGCGGAAAACATACAGCACCGCCGCCATGCACACGGCAGTCGGCGCGTTGAAATTATTGGTTTGCTGAGGGGAGGTGCCAGTGAAGTCGATTTCTGCACTGCGGTTTTCCGTATCTACCCTGATCGCCACGCTGATCTGCGCGCCGTTGTCCAGCGGAAGTGTGAACTGCCCGTCCTTGAGCCGCGTGATGACCCGGCGCACCGACTCTTCAGCGTTGTCCTGCACATGGCGCATATAGGCCTGCACCACGTCGAGGCTGAACTGCTCGACCATCTTGCGCAGTTCCTGCACGCCTTTTTCGTTGGCGGCAATCTGCGCTTTCAGGTCCGCCATGTTCTGCTGCGGATTGCGGCTGGGATATTCGCCGCTTTTTAACAGCGCCACCATCTCGGCCTCGCGCAGCACGCCGCGCTCGACCAGCTTGACGTTGTTGATCTGCACGCCCTCTTCTTCAATGCGCGTCGAAAACGGCGGCATTGAGCCCGGTGTGGTACCTCCGATATCGGCATGATGCCCCCGCGAACCCACATAAAAAGTCGGTTCGGTTGCGGCACCTAGATAAACCGGCGTGATGACGGTTATGTCCGGCAGGTGCGTACCACCGTGGTACGGATCATTGAGCACAAACACGTCGCCCGGCTGCATCTTGCCGGTGTTCTCGCGAATCACAGTCTTGATGCTCTCGCCCATGGAGCCGAGGTGCACCGGCATGTGCGGCGCATTGGCAATCAGGTTGCCTGCCGTGTCAAACAGCGCACAGCTGAAGTCCAGCCGCTCCTTGATGTTGACCGAATAGGCCGTGTTCTGCAGCTGCAGGCCCATCTGCTCTGCAATGTTCATGAAGAGGTTGTTGAAGACCTCCAGCAGCACCGGATCCACCGTTGTACCAGCTGCAAATTTGATAGCACACTCTGCCCGTCTGTCAAGGACAAGATGGTCCAATGCGGTCAGAGCGGCCTCCCAGCCAGGTTCAACCACGGTCGTCGCATTCTTCTCGGCAATGATGGCCGGCCCGGAGATGATGTCGCCCGGTTGCAGGTCTTCGCGCACCACCAGAGCCGCGTCATGCCACTGCCCGCCCGAGTACATGCGCACCGTCTCGCGCCGCGGCACCTCGCGCGGTTCATGGGTAGCATGGCGCGGTTCGGCCGACGCATCGCCGGCTATCACAGCCTCTACCGACACGGCTTCGACAACCAGACCCTTGCCCTGCATCAGAAAGGCAAAGCGCTGGCGATAGGCGGACTCAAATGCGGCTTCAATCCGGTCCAGCGTTCCAAAGGGCACTACCAGTGCGGCATCACTGCCTTCGTAGCGGACATGCACACGGCGGTGCATGGTGATGACGCCGGTATTGACTTGCTGGCGCTGGAGTTCATCTTCTGCCGTAGCGGCCAGTGCCTGGAGCGCAGAAGCCACTGCCGGCAGAGCCGCGGGCGTGAGCTTCAATTCAATGGCCAGCTCACGAATCACGTTCTGATCAGCCAGGCCCATGCCGTAAGCGCTCAACACGCCCGCCAGCGGGTGAACGAAAACCCTGGCCATGCCCAGCGCATCCGCTACCAGGCAGGCATGCTGGCCACCAGCACCGCCAAAGCACTGCAGCGTGTAACGCGTGACGTCATAACCGCGTGCGACCGAAATCTTCTTGATGGCATTGGCCATCTGCTGCACGGCAATGTTGATGAATCCTTCAGCTACCACCTCTGCGGCGCGGCCAGTCTGGCCTGCCAGGTCATTGAACAAGACCTCTACCGCCTCGTAGCTCAGGGGCTCGTCGGCATTCGGGCCAAACACCTTGGGAAAATAACGCGGCTGCACCTTGCCGACCATGACGTTTGCATCCGTCACGGCCAGCCGCCCGCCGCGCCGGTAGCTGGCCGGCCCGGGATTGGCACCGGCGCTTTGCGGCCCAACGCGGAAACGATCACCATCAAATTTCAGGATGGAACCGCCGCCCGCCGCCACGGTATGAATACTCATCATCGGTGCCCGCATGCGCACACCGGCCACCTGCGTTTCAAACTCCCGCTCGAACTCGCCCGCGTAATGGGAGACATCGGTGGAGGTGCCGCCCATGTCGAAGCCAATCACCCTGGCATGACCGGCGATCGCCGCCGTGCGGGCCATGCCGACAATTCCGCCGGCCGGCCCGCTCAGGATGGCGTCTTTACCCTGGAAGGCATGTGCATCTGTCAGGCCACCGGAGGACTGCATGAAAAAGAGCTTAACGCCCGGCATCTCACTGCCGACCTGCTCCACATAGCGGCGCAGGATGGGCGACAGGTAAGCATCAACCACGGTGGTATCACCGCGGCTGACGAACTTCATCATCGGACTGGTTTCGTGCGAGGTGCTGATCTGCGTGAAGCCGACCTCCTGCGCGATTCGCTTCGCTGTCTTTTCATGCTCCGTGAATCGATACCCGTGCATGAAGACGACGGCAACACTCCGCAAGCCCTTGCCGTACTGGTCGGCCAGCTCCTTCTTTAGCAATGCCTCATCCAGCACTTGCAAGACTTCGCCCTGCGCGCCAACGCGTTCATGCGCTTCAATAACGGCGCTGTACAGCAGCTCGGGTAACACGATATGACGGTCAAACAGGCGGGGACGGTTTTGGTAGGCGATGCGCAGCGCATCCCTGAAGCCGCGTGTGGTCACAAGCAGGGTTGGCTCGCCCTTGCGTTCAAGCAGCGCATTGGTCGCGACGGTCGTGCCCATCTTCACGCAGTCCACCACATCGGCGCTGATCGCTTCACCCGGCTTGAGGCTCAGCAGGTGGCGTATGCCGGCCACGGCGGCATCGCGGTACTGTTCAGGGTTGTCGCTCAGCAACTTGTGGGTCAACAGCGAGCCGTCCGGCTTTCTGGCGACGATATCGGTGAAGGTGCCGCCGCGATCAATCCAGAATTGCCAGCGTTTGGGGAGGATTGGCGTCGCATCCAAGATTTTTTCTTGCGTCATTGTTTCGATTTTCCGGGTTGCAGCCGTGGCCTGCAGTTTGGCACGTTTTCCAACGGTGTTTTAGCAGTGCTGGCAGCGGTTTCGGGGTATGCCCGTAGGCGCTGGCCCGTATTTTGCGTCTACTATCCCAAGAGCTTTAAACGCCCCCTCTTTTCCAACCCCATTGTCTTCCTGGAGTGACCATGACCTTCAAGCTCAGCCTGACCATTGCTGCCCTCACTTTCGGCGCCTCTGCATATGCCCAGACCAAATGGGATTTGCCGGCCGCCTATCCCGCTTCAAACTTTCACACCGAAAACCTGATGCAGTTTGCAGCTGATGTGGACAAGGCCAGTGGCGGCAAGCTGAAGATCACCGTGCACGCCAACGCTTCATTGTTCAAGGCCAATGAAATCAAGCGTGCCGTACAGGGCGGGCAGGCGCAGATTGGTGAAGTGCTGCTGGTCAACTTTGAAAACGAAAATCCGCTGTACGGCCTTGATGGCATTCCGTTTCTTGCAACGTCCTATGCAGATTCCAGAAAGCTGTATGAAGCCCAGAAGCCGGCGCTGGATAAATTGCTCGGCGCACAGGGCATGAAGGTGCTCTACACCGTGGCGTGGCCGCCTCAGGGCATTTATACCAAGAAAGAACTCGCCTCGGTTGCCGACCTGCGCGGCATCAAATGGCGTGCCTACAGCCCCGCCACTGCAAAAATTGCAGAACTGATTGGCGCCCAACCCGTCACTATTCAGGCGGCCGAGCTGTCACAGGCACTTGCTACCGGCGTGGTCGAAAGCTATATGAGCTCGGGCTCTACCGGCTATGACTCCAAAACCTATGAGAGCCTGAAATACTGGTATGACACCCAGGCGTGGCTGCCCAAGAATGCCATCCTGGTGAACAAAAAAGCCTTTGATGCACTCGACCCTGGAACCCAGGCGGCGGTGACCAAAGCCGCAGCTGACGCAGAAGTGCGCGGCTGGAAACTCAGCGAAGAAAAAAACGAGTGGTATAAAAAAGCCCTGGCCGACAAGGGTATGAAAATTGTGGTGCCGCCCGCCAAACTTGTCAGCGACATGAAGCAGGTAGGCGTGATCATGCAAGCTGATTGGGTCAAGAAAGCCGGCCCGGACGGTGAAGCCATCATCGCCAGTTTCAACAAGCTCAAAGCAGCCAAAAAATAAACCGCATGCGTAAATTTCTTGACAGGCTCTATCTTGCGGGCGGCGCGCTGGGAGCATTTTTTATTGCCCTGATTGCGGTGCTGATGATTGCGCAGAGCATCCTGCGCGAATTCCATGTCAACACCGGCGCCGTCAATGATGTGGTGGCCTGGTTTTGTGCGGCAGCGGCATTTTTTGCGATGGCGCACGCTTTCAAACACGGCGATTTTGTACGGGTAACGCTGGTACTTGAAAAAGTGAATCCGGCCGTTCGCCGTGTGATGGAAATTGGCTCTCTTTTTATCGGCAGCGTCTCGGTGGCCTACCTGGCTTTTTGGGCCTGCCGCTTCACCTATGAAAGCTGGGAATTCAACGACATCTCCCAGGGCCTGCTGCCCATGCCGATGTGGATACCGCAACTCAGTTTTGCGTTTGGCTCGCTGCTGCTGCTGGTTGCCGTGG
>JANYFF010000401.1 GCA_025362825.1 Polaromonas sp.
GGCCCGGGTCGGCGGCCAGCTGCAGCTCGGGGTGGTCATGGGCGAAGGTGCGGCCCATAAAGCCCTGCGGCCGCATGTCTTCAAGAAACCAAGGCAGGCCATCATGGAGCATGCTGACGCCGTCTTCCTCGTCAATCCAGATGCCGCCACCCTCCAGCAGCACCATGCGGCCAAACGGCGCCGGACGGCCCTGGGCGTCTATGCGCATGATGGGCACGTCGCGACCTATGCCGGCCACCTGGCGCGGCAGCACGTAGCGCTGTGACCGCGCTGCGCCGACTTTTTGCACCTGGCCGGACTGGATCAGCGGCGCCAGCGCCCGCGATACGGTCGGTTGGCTGACGCCGAGGGCGTCTTTGAGCTCGGCAGCCGTTACCACGCCGCCGCGCTGGCGCAGCGTCTGTAGGGTCAACGGGAGAAGTGAACTGGTTACCAATGAATTGATTAATGAATAGATAAATATTCAATTAATCATAATTTAATCAATGACTTATGACAATGGCTGAATAGATAAACGTTGTGAGGTGGGCAAACACCTGATGAGCAGCGCCAAGCCGGCAGCCAGCGCCGCCATGCCGCACACACCCGACCAGCCAAAGCGCCCCAGCACCAGGCTGCCCAGCCACGCGCCGCTGGCCATGCCAATGAACATGCTGGTCATGAAGACGGCGTTCAGCCGGCTGCGCGCCGCCGGCTCGATGCTGTAAACAATGCTCTGGTGCGCAATCATCGAGGCCTGGATGCCGAGGTCAAACACCACAGCGCCAACGGCAATCACCCACAGCTGGTCGGGCACCAGTGCCATGACGATGAAGGACGCCGCCACCAGCGATGCGCCTATGCGCGTGACGACTTCCGGCCCGCGGCGGTCGGCGGCGCGGCCGGCCAGCGGCGCAATCAGCGCGCCCGCAGCACCGGCCAGGCCAAAGGCGCCGGCAGTGCTGGCACCGAGGTGAAAGGGCGCGGCATGCAGCATCACCGCCAGGGTCGACCAGAAGCCGCTGAAGGCCACACTCAGCAGGCCTTGGGCCAGTGCGGCGCGGCGCAGTGCGCTGTGGCGCAGCACCAGCGCGCCGACCGAAGCCAGCAGCGCGCCATAGGGCAGCTGCGTGGTCGGCGCAAACCGCGGCAGGCCGCGCCACAGCGCCACGCCCAGCAGAGCGATGCCGGCGGCAGCAGCGATAAACATGGTGCGCCAGCCAAAATGCTCGGCGACAAAACCGCTGACCACGCGCGACAGCAAAATGCCCAGCAGCAGGCCGGTCATCACGGTACCGACGGTTTTGCCGCGGTGCGCAACCGGCGCGAGCGTGGCCGCAGCGGGCACGATGTCCTGCGCCATGGTGGCGGTCAGACCTATCACTAGGCTGGTGGCCAGCAACACGCCCAGCGAAGGGGAGGCTGCCGCCAGCAGCAGCGCCAGGCACAGCACCGCCGCCTTGCCGAGGATGATGATGCGCCGGTCAAAACGGTCGCCCAACGGCGCCAGCAGCAGGATGCCCAGCGCAAAGCCCAGCTGCGTCAGCGTCGGCACCAGCCCGATGGCGGCCGGCGTGGCGCCAAACTGCACGGCCAGGATGGCCAGCATGGGCTGGCAATAGTAAATCGACGCGGCAGCCAGGCCCGCGCCCACGGCCATCAACAGCACCAGCGAGGCTGGCATGGCGGGCTGGACTGCGCTGCTGGACGGCACGGAGGTGCTAGCGGTGGAAGGCATAAAGAAAAATCCGGGATCGTCGCTGTCTGGTAAGGCTGGGCAGGGCCGTATCCTATTCAGGATCGCGCGGCGTTGCGCTCATAGGGGCTTTTGCCGGATCAGATCAATGCTATTTATTCAATAGCAACAAGTGACCGGAATACGGAGGCTGTGGGCATTTATGGCTGGAAATTCGCCTCTGGTGAGGCATCAGGCGGGTGCCCGAGGTGCAAGGCCGTTCTATTTCAGTTCAGCTAGTTTCGCAGCCACTTCTTTTTTGCCAAGCTTTCGCAGGTTGGCGATGGCGGGCAGCACTTTGGCGCGCGGCCGTGATTTACCGTCTTCCCACTTGTAAATCGACTGCCCCGATACGCCAAGGATGGCGCCCAGCTCGGCAGCGCTCAAACCCAATCGCTGGCGCTGAGTGGCCAGCGTTTTGGCGCTGTACCTCACCGCCCTTGCCAGCTGATCATCAGCAGCCGGCACCGCCGCTTTCTTTGGCGTGCGTTTGCCCAGCTGTGCCACAAGGCGCTCCAACTGGACCGCCCGACGCTTCAGAGCAGCAATATCTGCGCGGTAAGAAGAAGATGTTTTTTTGAGTGCCTGAACTTCAGCCCGCACTTCCTTGCGGGCTACGCGGGTGATTTCGGCTTTGAGGGCGGTGGCTATGTTCATTGACCAATTTTGGCACTGACTGGTTTTCATTTCCTGTAAAGTGGGTTTAAGCCGCCTCGGGGCAATAAAAAAGCGCCTTGCGGCGCTGTGTTTTGTCTGAAGCCAGCAGGGGTGTGCTTACTTGCTAACGACGCGCACCATTTCCAGGCATTTATTGGAGTAGCCCCATTCGTTGTCGTACCAGGCAACGATCTTGACGAAAGTGCTGTCGAGTGCGATAGATGCGTCTGCATCAAAAATAGAGGTACGGGTGTCACCGCGGAAGTCGGTGGCGACGACCTTGTCTTCGGTGTAGCCGAGGATGCCTTTGAGTGCGCCTTCGCTCTGCGCCTTCATCTCGGCGCAGATTTCCTTCAGGGTGGCTTCGGTGTTCAGCTCGCAGGTCAAGTCGACCACCGACACATCGGAGGTCGGCACGCGGAAGGACATGCCGGTGAGCTTTTTGTTCAGCTCCGGAATCACCACACCGACGGCCTTGGCAGCACCGGTGCTGGAAGGGATGATGTTTTCCAGGATGCCGCGGCCGCCGCGCCAGTCCTTGTTGCTCGGGCCGTCAACGGTTTTTTGCGTGGCGGTGGCGGCGTGCACCGTCGTCATCAGGCCGCGTTTGATGCCCCATTTGTCGTTCAGCACCTTGGCAACGGGTGCCAGGCAGTTGGTGGTGCATGACGCATTGGAAATGATGGCCTGGCCGGCATAGGTCTTGTCGTTGACGCCGAAGACAAACATCGGCGTGTCGTCTTTTGACGGTGCCGAGAAAATGACTTTCTTAGCGCCGGCGGCAAGGTGCTTTTCGCCCGAAGCCTTGTCCAGAAAAAGCCCGGTGGACTCCAGCACCACGGTGGCACCGATGTCGCCCCACTTGAGGTTGGCCGGGTCGCGCTCCTGCGTCAGGCGGATCTTCTTGCCGTTGACGATCAGGGTGTTGCCTTCAACCGAAACATCGCCCTCAAAGCGGCCATGCACCGAGTCGTACTTCAGCATGTAGGCGAGGTAATCAGGCTCCAGCAAATCGTTGATGCCGACGATCTCGATGTCGCTAAAGCTTTTGATCGCCGAGCGGAACACATTGCGGCCGATGCGGCCAAAACCATTGATACCAATCTTGATAGTCATTTGCTTCTCTCTCTTGGGTTAAAAATAAATCGTCAAAAAATCAGTGCGGCGGGTCA
>JANYFF010000407.1 GCA_025362825.1 Polaromonas sp.
ATGAAAAAATCACTTATCTCTTTAGCAATCGCCGCCTCCGCGCTGCTGACAGCAGGCGCCTCTTTTGCGCAAATGGCCGCCAAAGATGACCAGCTGTACAAGGCCTTTGGCGAAAAAGTCGGCTTGGTATCGCTGATGGACGACTTCATGACGCGGCTGCTGGCAGACCCGCGCACCGGCCCGCATTTTCAGCCAGCCAACCAGCAGCGTATCAAGGAACAGCTGGTCGAGCAGCTCTGCGCTCTGGGCGGCGGCCCGTGTGTTTACAAAGGCGCTGACATGAAAAGCTCACACGCCAACCTGGATATCAAAAAATCTGACTTCCATGCGCTGGTTGAAGTGCTGCAGGTAAGCATGGACGCTAAGGGCATCCCGTTTCGCAAACAAAACGAAATGCTGGCCTTGCTGGCTCCGATGAACCGCGACATCATCACGCCCAAGTGATGCGGGCCATGAACAAGACCTTGCTGGCCACTGCATTGTCGTGCCTGTGCACCTGGGCTTGCGCAGGCAACCTGGTGGTGTCCGTCACCGACAAGGACGGCAAGCCCGTCACCGATGCCATTGTGGTGGTGATTCCAGCTAACAAATCGGTGGTGCCCAAAGTCGCTTTGTCCGCACAGGCCACCATCAACCAGGAAAAAATGCAATTCATCCCGGCCGTGACGCTGGTGCCGGTGGGCGCGAAAGTGCGCTTCGTGAACAACGACCCATGGGACCACCATGTGCGTTCGTCCCCCGCGGGCATGGGCCAGTTCAATACCACCAACGCCGGCTTTGAGTTGCGGCTGGAAGGCAAGTCCGAAGGCAAGGCAGCAAAGGCCAGCGAGATCACCCTGGACAAGGCTGGCGTGATTGGCGCGACTCTGCTGGGCTGCTTTATTCACGGCTCGATGCGAGGTTATGTCTACGCCAGCGAATCCCCGTGGGCCAGCAAAACAGGTCTTGAAGGCTTCACAACCTTTGAAGACCTGCCGGACGGCCCCGCTCAAATAAAAATCTGGCAGGCCGACCAGTTGATAGACATCGCGCCACAGCCTGCGACCATAGGGCCGGGCCTTGCAAAAAACGTCTTTCAGCTCACGGTGGTGCCGCGCAGGCGCCGGGTCTGACGCGTATCTCGTGTGAATGCAAAAACCGGCTGACTGCCGGTTTTTTTTAGCCAGCCCAGACACGGGGCCGACAGCCGTACTTGACATTGCACGGCACAGTTTTACAGTGAGTTTTCTTTTCAAAGGCTTTGTAGACGTTTCACAGAGATTTGCATGCCCGCCCCTTCCCATACCTTGTGGCACGGCCAGATACCGCTGGCGCAGTTGCAGCGCATCAAGAACTGGCACAGCGCTCATCCGGACGCGCACCCGGTGGAGCGCCAGGTCTGGGATGCCGTGATGACGCTGTGGGTAATGGGCTGGCTCGCCTGGCTGCCGGTGTGGATTTTCGGCGCTGTCTGGATTTATCCGCTGTGCGTCTTCGGGCTGCTGGCGCCAAAAATGTACGTCCGCTTGCGCATTGCGGCGCAGCAGCGCGGAAGCCTTCGCTGTGAGTGGTTGCAGCTGCTGGATTGATAAAAACAGTAAAGAAGACCTGCAGCCGCCGTATTATGGTCACTTGTTGCTATATTTATAATAGCAATTTATATTTTCACAACTATTCCAGGCCACAAAAAAGCCCGGCAACCCACCGAAATGGATTACCGGGCTTGCTTGAAGACCAACTACTTAATTGATGGATACAGGCTCTGCAAGATCGTCTGTCGCCAGCGTCAGCGAGTTGATGTCGATCGGATCACTGGTTTCACTGGTGCTTGCAATCAGCGTACTCATGTAGGTGATCAGGGCCGACACGCTCTGACTGATGTCGGTAGAGGCGCCGGAGCCGCCGCCACCGCTGCCACAGCCGGTCACCAACGCCGTTGCCAGCGCGGTAGCCAATAGCCACTTGTTGTTCATTTTGCGCATGATTTTCTCCTTGGCATGGGCCATGGTTTTATGGATTTAATACGTGGCTGAACCAGCATTAGGCGTGTTCAAGTATGGAAAACCGGGCAGGAAAGGAACCGTCGCCTGGTCAACCGCATCATGGATGTTGGCTGCGTTAGGCAAACCATTCGGGCCAGTAGCGCTCATGGTGCTGGTCAGTGCGGTGCCGTCACATTTTGAGGTCAACGATGGTACGCCCGGCACTGAATTGAGCTTGAGCTTGTCGGTAGAACCGTTGATCGCGCACAAACCGCCCACCATGGCAACCAGGGCGATGTCCGTCACGTCGTCTTTCGGACGGCGGCCGTTCGGGAAGCCGGCGTTGTCGGTGCCACCTGCCAGTGCATTACCGGCCACACCCAGACGATTCTGGTTGGCAGCTGGAACTGCGGCCACAGCGATATTCAGGCGCAGCATTTCAGACGGAGTCGGGGTCGTTGGCTTGTTGACGCCGGTGATGCCGGTCAGGAAGGTTGTCAGCAGGTCGGTACGCGGCAGGTTCTTGGGTGCCACATCAGCGCCCAGCACCACGCTCAGCAGGGCTGGCAGGGTCGGGTTGCTCACATAGGTCAGGAACTGTGCGTCGTCTTTTGGCTGCGATGCATTGAACTTGTCCTTGTCAGGCAGGCCAATCACCAGCTCGTTAACCAGCGGATTGCCCAGACGGGAGACTTGCGTCCATGCACCGCCAGCTTTTTCTGCCTTGTCATTGCCAGAAGGAGGCGCGCCGTTTAGCAGCCGTGCCTGGCGCAGGCTGGCTGTTGTCCAGCCGCCAATGACGGTGTCGCCACCGGAGGCCAGGCAGTCCTTGTGGACTTCCAGCGCGATGGTGGTCACGTTGGCCTTCTGGATGATGTGCTTGCCGCCCATGCCGGCAGCGTCCTTGTTGGCCGGGTCGAGCAGCACGGAGGCCGGTGCGTTCACCAGGTCAAACACAGTGCCGAGATTGACGGCGAAGCCTTCCTGGCGCTGGCCCACAAACACGCGGCCCTGGTCCTTGCCGGTTGGGCAGCCGGGGATCGTCATGGTGTGGATATGTTTACCTGCGTAAGTAGCGTAGTCGGCAATGGTCTTGGTGCCGATGTAATCAACCGGTTTTTCAAAGGTTGCGCTACCGCTCGTCTTGGTGATGGGCGTGGCCAGTGATTTACGGCGTTCGCCACGCACAATACCAACGGTGTAAGTTTCGTTGACGTTCAGATTGGCATCATTGAGATTGCTCACTGCGCCGGCCTGTATCAGGGGAATCGGCACGCTGGCAGAGCCGATCGCCAGGGGAATGGATTTGAGGGCGTTCTTGAAGCGGAACTGGAAGGTAATGTCTTCCTTGGCGTCGCCGTTGTTATCGATGTGGATCTCGTACAGCGCGTTAGGGTCTAGCTGAAAATAGTTGGGGCCGCCGTACGGAGCCTGCAGCGGTTGGTAATTCGCCAGGATGGTGACATAGTCTGAACGTCCTCCAGAGCCGTCGGCGGCAACGCCTTCGTAACTCCTGAACATGTAAAAATCAGTCCCGTCAACCCTCGGGCTGCCGGCAATGGAAGGCGCCTCGCGGTGACTGGAAGCGATGGCTCCGCCCGCGACGACCAGAAGTAAGCAGGCTTTCGCCAAATGGCCTAATTTGAAATTCATGAGGTATCTCCAGGTTAGTTACAGCAGACGCTGTGTAAAGTTATACGCACCGACATGTAAACCGGATTCAAAAAAGTTTCCGGTCTGTATTTATTAAGACGGATCAGTCATATGTGGTGGCTAGGTAACAATCCCGCACATCTGTAAGAAAATTCCGATACCCGTTCAAAGCTACTTGCAGCAACGACCAGCATACAAAACATGCAACGATTCACGATTTCCCTGGAAGAAGCACTGGCTGTGCAGTTCGATGCGCTAATTGCCGCCAAGGGCTACAGCAACCGCTCGGAGGCGGTGCGCGACCTGATCCGCACCCAGCTGGACGCGGTGCATCTGGATGCGTCGCAATCAGGCTGGTGTGTGGCGACGCTGAACTATGTGTACGACCACCATGACAAAACAGTGACGGAGCGCGTGTTGTCGTTGCAGCATGACCACCATGATCTGGTGATCACCAGTTTGCACACGCATCTGGACCATGACCATTGCCTGGAGACGGTGGTGTTGCGCGGGCCGGTGAAAACCGTCAACGCTTTCTCGCAAACGCTGGTGGCGCTGCGGGGGGTGCGCCACGGCAACATCCATGTCGTCCCGCTGGACCAGGGTGGCCATAGCCATGCACACCCGCACGCTCATGCGCACTCCGGTGATCAGGCAGACGCGCAAGGAAAAGAAAATGGGGTAAAGGTGCCCCATATCCATTTCAAGCCAATCAGCTGACCGGCCGCAGCGGGGTTTCCACTAGAAATTGACGACCATCGACAGCCGGAAAGAGCGCGACTCAATCGGATGCAGGTGCACGTCGGGGACCGGTGAGGCCTCACCCTTGAGCTGCGAGGTATAGAAATAATCAATGGCTGAGTCGCGGCGGTTCGTCAGGTTAAAGCCTTCCAGCTCCAGCTTCACCTTGGGGCTGACGCGGTAGCCAACGCGTCCGTTGAGCGTGGCCGTGCTGCGTGAGCGCACTGAGTTGTTTTCGATCAACGGTCGGGGGCCAAAGTAACGCAGTTGCAGGGTGCCAAAGTACGGGCCAAGCTTGTCCACAGACACAGCCAGCGAGGCAACGCCTTCCACCGCTCCGGGGATGCGGTCACCGACCGGATCAAAGCTGCGAAAGCGCGCACGCGCAAACGACAGGTCGGCATCAATCGTCAGCCAGCGGTTCGGCTTGTAGTAGTTCGAGAATTCAAAGCCGGTACGACGGCTCGGTCGGCCGGCCTCCGTGGTGCCGGCATCGCCTGCAAACGTCAGCTCCGAATCAAAGTCAAGACGGTAAAAGGACAGAGCGCTTTGCAGGCCCGTGATGACCTCGCTGCGCACGCCCAGCTCGATGCCCTTGGAGCGCACCAGCGGCGGCACCTTATCTGCCCCCAACCCAGTTTTCGGCTCAATGGTGATGGTCGTGCCACGCGCATCGTTGCTGTGAAAGCCGTAGCCTGCACTGGTGTAAAACTCGGTCTTGTTCCAGGGGCCAAAAATCAGGTTGAGCTTGGGGCTGACTTTAGTGGCAGCACTGTTACCCGAGTTGGCGGCGTTGTCGCTGCCTACTTTGAACTGGAAGGTGTCAACACGAACGCCGGCTACGGTGCGAAACTTTTCGCTCCAGGCGGTCTTGTTTTCAAGATAGAGGCCAAGGCTGCGCTCGGCGATGTGGTCTGCACGCGTGGTAGACAGCACCTGGCGTGCCACCGTGCTGTAAAGGCCGTTGCTGATACTGTCATTTTGAAACTGTACGCCCACGGTGTTCTCGGTCGTGCGGCCCATCAGCGAGGATGCCCAGGTATGGCTGGCGTTGATGCCGGTGGTGGTGCGGCGGTCCGGCTGCGCAAACTGGTCGCCGTTGACCGGGTCGTCCATGTAGTAGGTGAAGTTTGAAAACAGCTCCAACCGGTTACGCACCACATAAGCATTGACCTGCGTCTGCGTCGTGGCGGTGGACTCGCGCCAGACACCCGACAGGCTGTAGCGGCTGGACTTGCCGCCATCCGTTTGGTCCACTGCGTCAAAGCGTTTGAGGCTGCCGTTGTCCAGCGCCCGCTGCGGGATCTGGTCGGTCGAATGCCATTTGGCGTCATAGGCCATCAGCGTGACGTTAAAGCCATTCGCCTCCGTGCCCTGGCTGTAGCGCAACACGCCGTTGCGTTTGCGGTAATCGTCGGCCACGGTGAACGGGCCGTTGTTATGGAATAGCTCCACGGCATACAGCAGGCTGCCGTCGCCGAGCTTAGGCGATGCCGCCAGCAAGGTGCGGTTGTAGCCGTTCTGGCCCACCCCGAAGCTGGCAATGCCTTGCTCCAGCTTATCGGCGTATTTAACATTGACCGAGCCGGCCGATGCAAAGTCGCCTTCGGCGGCGTAAAACGGCCCCTTGCGGTAATCGAGCGACGTGGTCAGCTCGGGAATCAGGAAGTTCACGTCGGTCCACCCCTGTCCGTGTGAGTGGCTGCGCTGGTTGACCAGCATGCCGTCAACCGTGGTGCGAAGGTCGGTGCCGTGGTCCAGATTAAAGCCGCGCAGGTAAAACTGGTTGGCCTTGCCTTCACCACTGTGCTGGCTGACGATCAGTCCGGGCACGGCCTCTAGGATTTCGCCAGGGCGGTAGACCGTACGTGCTTCGAGCTGCTGCTGGGTTACCAGGCCTTCGCTGGCGGTACCGGCATCGCCCAGCACGCTGTTGCGCGAGCTTTGTACCTCGACGGGTGCCAGGCTGCGCTCAGCGTTTTGCGCCCAGGCGCCGTGCACTGCGAAACAGCCCGCGAGCACCGCACTCAGGCGGCTGGGAGCAAAGGCGCGGCGGCCGGAAAAAGAAGGTTTCATGGCGGAATTTTTTTGAGGGTCCCAAAGGTGCCCCGAGAAATATCGAGGCCGCCGGGTAGCCCGTTTCAGCCCATGAATTATGCAGAATTTGAAATTCTTCTTACTGAAAATCAGAAAAACTGTCGGGTTTACCCCACGTTTTTCATACTACCAAGAATCGAAAATATAGCAAATAGTGCTCACAGCCCTCGTCTTCTGGACATAGTTTGCTATGTTTTATATAGCAACAGGATTCCGGCTTACTGGCGCGCCGTCCGCACGTTGGGCGGCAGTGCCTGCGGGTGGCTGGTACGAAAGGGGTTGATGTCCAGTCCGCCGCGGCGGGTGTAGCGCGCATAGACCGACAGCTTGATCGGCTTGCAGCGCGTCCACACGTCCATGAAGATGCGCTCGACGCATTGCTCGTGAAACTCGTTGTGGTTGCGAAAACTCACCAGATATTGCAGCAGGCCTTCCTGGTTGATTTGCGGCCCCGAGTAACTGATCTGCACGCTGCCCCAATCGGGCTGGCCGGTGACCAGACAATTGCTTTTGAGCAGGTTGCTGGTCAGGGTTTCCGTCACCGGCGGTTCGTCGAATTCGGCAAATAGCAGCTCGGGCGCCGGCGTGAAGTGGATGCATTCAACGTCCAACCGGTCCAGGTTCATGCCGTCCATCTCGTGCACCGGCTCACGGTCAAACAATTCCGGGCCCAGCGTCTTGATGCCGATGCCGGCGCCTACCACGGCGTTGAGGTCGGCGCGTATGCGCTCGCGCACATCGCGGGCATCGGCAAAACGCGTGTTGTTAAAGCTGTTCAGGTAAAGCTTGAGGGACTTGCTCTCGACGATGTTGGGCGATTCGCAAGGCACGGTGATGTGGGCCAGCGCCACCTGCGGCTTGCCGCGCAGGTTGAGCCAGCTCAGCTCGAACACTGTCCACATGTCGGCGCCAAAAAATGGCGGTATCTGCGTCACACCGATTTCGGCGCGCTTGACGGCACGGGGGATGGGAAAGAGCAGCGACGCGTCGTATTGGTCCACATAGGCGGATGCCTTGCCAAGCTGCGAGTTTTCAGGAAGGTTCATGGTGGGCAGTTGGGTTCAATGTGCTTGGGCGGAATGCAGATGCGGGACCATAGCCGCCAGCAGGCGGTCCACCACGCCGGGCGGCAAGTCATGGCCCATGCCGTCGATGGCCACCAGCGTCGCACCGGGAATGCGGCGTGCCGTGTCTTCACCACAGGCAAACGGCACCAACGGGTCGGCCTTGCCATGCATTACCAGCGCGGGAGTTTTGAGCTGCGCAAGTTCAGCCGCTCGCGTGCTGTCACCAACGATGGCCACCATCTGGCGCGCGATGCCCTGCGGATGGTAATTGCGCTCTGTCGAAGCGGTTACGCGTTCGCGCAGCACGGCTTCATCCATGGGGAAACCCGTGCTGCCAATAGCTTTAAACAGTTTGACCGAATGGTCGATGGCGGCCTGCTTGCCCTTGCCTGCGGGCCGGCTCAAGAGCTGGCGCGTCACCTCGGGCGTGGCGGCAGGCAGGCCGCGCGCGCCGCTCGAGCTCATGATACTGGTCAGGCTCAGCACCTTTGAGGGCGCCTCAATCGCCACGCGCTGCGCAATCATGCCGCCCATGCTGACGCCAACGATGTGCGCCTTGCCGATCTGCAGCGCGTCGAGCACGCCGATGGCATCGCGCGCCATATCGCTCATGGTGTAAGGTGGCCGGTTGCGCCAGCCCAGCTTGTACTTGAGCCCTTCCCACAACAGGTTGGGCGAGCCGAGGCTGTCGAAATGCTGGCTGAGGCCGATGTCGCGGTTGTCAAAGCGCACCACCCGAAAGCCGGCAGCGACCAACGCATCCACCATCGCCGGCGGCCACGCAATCAGTTGCATGCCCAGGCCCATGATGAGCAGCACCACAGGCAGGCCAGATGTGTCGCCAGGATGGGTGTCTTCAATCTCGATATCAATATGGTTGGCTTTGATTTTCATCAATAGATTATCTACACCCTCGTCCAGTCTCACTGCGTGTAGCCCGTTCCCCCCTCAAGGGGGCAGGCGCCTGCAGGCCGGCAAAGCCGAACCTGCGGCCCCCACTGGGTTGATCGGAGGCGGACTTCACCAGCGGGGGCCGCGGAACTGGCTCAGCCAGGCCGCAGGCGCCGTCCCCTGCAAGGGGAGAGGAGGCTACACGCAGTGAGCCTCAACAGGGGTGTTAAACAAACTCTCGTTCCCGCAGCCACTTGGTGGCGATCCACTTCTCACCGGCCTGGACCGGCTCACCTCCGTGCAGCGTGGCGCTGATGGGATGGGCCTGCGCATAACTAAAGAAAACCGCGTTGCCGCGCTTCGGTGCAACCAGCACATCCACATCCGGAAAGACCGTGCCACCGCCGGCTTCCGGCTCGAAGAGATACATGATGAGTGTCGCCACGCGCTGTCCGCCGCGCTCGAGAATGGTCGCCGTGCCTGGTTGCGACGGATCAAAGTAATCGTAATGCGGACGGTATTGCGCACCCGGCGGATAACGCAGCACCTGCAGGCCCTCGCCGTTGACGACCGGCCAGTTGAGTAGTTTTGCAATGCGCGCTTCCACGCGCTGGACCACCGCGTTCTCGCTGCGTGAAAAAAACATGCCCTGACTGGTGCGGTCAGGGTGCAGCTCTTCTCCGCCGGTTGCAACGTCCACCGTCAGCGAGCGCGACAGGCGCGGCCGTGCGGCTTCCATCAGCGCGTCGCACTCCGCCGGGCTGAGCAGGTTGGCAAAAACCATCAGCTCGGGCGCATGGCGGTGCGATATCACTTCCACCCATTTATCGCCTGCATCGATCATGGTGCCGCGCGCATCAAGCTTTGGCGTGGGCACCGCAAGGGTCAGCACGTCAGAACCCTGCAACGGCGCGGCGATCAGCGGCACATTCCATTCCAGCCGCTCCTGAGGCGTGAGCTTCATAACCAGCGCGGCGTTGCCGGCATGCCAGCCGGCGTCGAGCATGGATTTGAACATCGAAGGGCGCGAGCAACCCCGTGCCACTTGCGCGTCCAGCCAGGCCAGCACTTCGGGGGTGACTGGCTGCATTGATATGGTAGGGGCGGCGGGCATTCTGCTATTTTGCTGCAGCGGGTCAGGCAGCCCGTTTGCGCCTGAACACCAAGCGGTCCGGCGCAGAGACGGCTTCGTCAAATAGGTAGCCCTCGGCGTCAAAGTCCTGCAGCTTTTTGACGCAGCCTATTTTGTTCTCCACTGCGTAGCGCACCATCAGCCCACGTGCGCGCTTCGCATTAAAACTGATGATCTTGTATTTACCGCCATGGAACTCTTCAAACACGCAACTCACCAGCCGCGGCTTGAGCGCCTTGCGGTCCACCGCCTTGAAATACTCTTCACTGGCCAGATTCACAATGACCGGCGAAGTATCTGCGGCCGCGCGCTGGTTCAGGTAATCGGCTATTGTCGAACCCCAGAACTGGTAGAGGTTCTTGCCTTGCGGCGTCGCCAGCGCCGTACCCATTTCAAGGCGGTAAGGCTGCATCCAGTCCAGCGGCCGCAACACACCGTACAGGCCACTCAGAATGCAGACATGCGCCTGCGCCCAGTCGAGTTGCGCTTCGCTCAGCGTTTTCGCATCCAGCCCGCCGTAGACATCGCCATCAAAAGCCAGCACTGCCTGCTTGGAATTTTTGGCCGTGAAGCGGGCAGACCAGGCATGGTAGCGGGCCACGTTCAAGCCAGAGAGCGCGTCGGACAGCTTCATCAGGCTGGCAATCTGCTGCGGCGTCTTTGTTTTCAGGACATCAATCAGCTCGGCGGACTGGCCGGTGAACAGTGTTTTGGTATGCGTGGCGACGTGGGCTGGGGTGTCGTAGTCGAGTGACTTGGCCGGCGAGATTAAAAAAAGCATGAGGGACGCTTGTACAAAAACAAAAGCATCACTTTACGCCAGCTTGGCCGACAGGCTTCGCAATTACCTGGGAATACACGGCAAACCGGCCCTTGGTATCACTACCCACTGAAAGAATCGCGGTGCGGCTGGCATCAACCCAATGGCTGGCGCCAGCCGCACGCAGATCTCTTTTTCTCCCTGATTCGCCTCTCAAACATGGATTTTGCGCAAGTCGCCGACCAGCCGCATCACCCAAATGGGTTATCGGCGACTGATTCGGTGCAAATTTTTGTCGCCCCTATGGCGGAGTGACCACCCGTATTTGCCCACTAAGCTATCGCCATGTCCATGCTCATTAACTCCCCCACTCGGCCCCCAACCTGCTCTGCTGCTCCTGGGCATCCTGAAACACGCACACAAGCTCACCGTCACGGGTGGCATGGTGCCTTTATGACGAGAAGAGGGCCGCCACGCCGTCGTTAAGATGCAGAAATACGGCATCGGTCTGACTTCGGACTCCGGACTTCGGACTTCAGGGCAGTGTCAACGGCGTTAACACCATCCTATCGATCCAGCAGACCGAGCTGCGCCGGTATCCACTGTTCATCAGTGGCGATACTGCACCTGACCGCCTGCCGCAACTACCAACCGCAGGGGTTGCCTTGTTGCTGGTTACGGTGGATGAACCAATTGCGCGTCTTCACAGTCCCAACGCGCATCATGATGGCAGGCTCTGAGGCAGGCAGTTCAGCCGTCAAGACTAACGCGTCCACGATACCCTCTGAAGTTCAAGCTCGATCCTGGGGAAATGAAATCCCCACCGCGGCTGCCCGATAAACCGCTTCAGTACGGTTGTTGACTTGGAGCGCACCAAACACGGCCATAACGTGAGACTTGACCGTTTGGTCCGATATACCCAATTCGCGGGCAATCACCTTGTTGGGCTTGCCTTGGATGATCTTCATCAGCACTTCCTGCTGCCGAGGTGAAAGCTGGACTTTGTCGGTGGCCTTCAAGGTTGTCGGGTTGGCGGCGAATACGCAACTTGGAGGAAGATAAGTTCGACCATCAAGAATCAGCCTCATGGAGCGAAAGAGTTCAGACGTACTTGATGATTTCGGAACGAATCCCATTGCCCCGCGTTGTATGCACTCGCGGATGCGTTGCGGGTTCTCCTCACTGGATACGACAACGATGGGACTATCTTCATACGCGGCCTTCAGCCGCTCCAGCCCGTCTAATCCCTGAACGCCCGGCAAATGAAGGTCCAGCAATATGAGATCGAATACGCCCGATACTTCCAGCGCCCTGTCGACATTGTTTGCGATGGAAACCTGGGCTTCGGGAGACAGCTCCCGAATCAACATGCCCAGACCGGCAGAGAATAATTGGTGGTCATCCACCAGCAGTATGTGCATGACGGAATTTTGCACACTTTTTGATACGGATATGATTTTTTATTTCGGCAACGCTAAAAATAACGCTATTTCGAAACCTCCCCTCAAATACTGATGTCCGCCGGGGAGTTGGGTTCTGCTCTTACCAAACCGGAGTCACCACCTCCGGATCAAGATGGTTAGTTAAACCAGCTACCTGGGCGGCACTCTTGTCGACGTAAGCCAGTTCTCGCAGCCCGCCTTCAATGGTTTTGCACAGCACCAGCGGGGCACAGCCTTGAAAAGTTGCCAAGTCCGGTTCCAACGCCACCATGCAAAGAAGCAGGATTTCCGTTACCCATCTTGTATCTCCAAAAAATATGGTTAGTACAGTTAGTGCGCCGCACCGCCTTTGCTGCATGTCCTGTAGCGCTAGCCGGTGAAGGTACATCCCAATCCAATGCCATTGAACAAGCCCGCCCATCCACCCTTGGTGCTATTGACGTAGCCCGTTTGACGGCTCGCCAGCTTGAGGTACTGACGAAGGCCGTGCAGGGCAAGCCAAACAAAGTCATCGCCCGTAAAACAAATTTGGCTGAAGACACTGTCAAAGCGTATCTTTCAGCGGCATTCAGGTCACTCAACGTCAGTAACCGGATGAAGGCAGTGTTTAAAGCGGTCCAGCTCGGGTTGAAGCCGCCACCCCTTGCGCTTAACGCCGCTAAGTAGCTGGATCTGACCGCGCCGCCTGTGCCGCCTGCGCCGCAGCAGCGAGCTCTTGCTTTAGAACGTCAAGCGACAATGGTTTGTGCAGCAAGCGGATACCAGCGTTTCTCGCTTCTTGCAATCGGCTCGGAGCTGTATCACCGCTGACCAAAACTGCCGGCACGCCGGGCCACAGTGCATGTACGCCCTCAATCGCTTTGATGCCACTGTCGCTGCCGCGCAAGCGGTAATCAGCCAGCACCAGGTTTGGTCTGAGTTGTTTAACCTGAGCGACTGCGTGCTCTGTGCCAGACGCCTCCACACATGTACAGCCGAGTTCCTCCAGCAACACACGCAGACCGGTACGGACGTCTTTCTCATCGTCTATCACCAGCACGTGCAAATTAAAGCTATCGCCATGTGTCGTATCAGAGTGACTTACAGCGTGAACCGTCGGCGCAGCAACTGCAGGCAGACTTAAAACAAAGCACGTACCACCCATGGCGCTGGACTGCATCTGCATGCTGATTCCAAGCAGAGTAACCAAGCGCTGCACGATAGACAAACCTAAACCCAGGCCTTGGGTACGGTCACGCTCCGGGTTGCCAATTTGATAAAACTCTTGAAAGACTTTGTCTTGCTGATCCTGCGCGATGCCCTGCCCCGTGTCTGCAACCACCACCTCAATAAGAGGACCGACACGCCGAACCTCAAGCGTGACGGCGCCGCTATCGGTGAACTTGATGGCGTTTTGTGTCAAGTTTCGCAGTACACGCAAGAGAAGCAAAGGATCCGTCTCGACATAGTCGTTGGTCTGACACACCAGTATGGGCTTGAGGTGTTTGGCGTCAATCTGACTTTCAATCTCAGCCATGTGCTGCGTCAGCAAATCAGCCACGCATACAGGCTTTTTATCAGCGGTAATTACTCCAGCGTCAAGCTTTGAAATGTCAAGCAAACCATCAAGCTGATCAGAAAAAGTTTGCGCAACTTCATTCAGCAAATGCACTATTTGTTTGCTGCGTTCATCAAGTGGACGCACGCTCAGTGCCGCGCCGAGCATGGTGATGGTGTGCAGCGGTTGGCGCAAATCATGGCTGGCAGAAGCTAAAAAACGGGTTTTTGCGCGGCTGGCATTTTCAGCAATGTCTAACGCCGCTTGCAGCTTTTGGTTCAGCTCACGCTCTCTGAGTCGGATGGCCCAGGCATCAATAATGCCGCGATTC
>JANYFF010000457.1 GCA_025362825.1 Polaromonas sp.
GCGAGTGTTGCAGCGGCAGGGTTGCTGGCTGCTTGTGGCGGCGGTGGTGGTGGTGCGGCGAGCACTGCAGGCGGTGTGGCAGGCACCGGAGGCAGCAGCTCAGATACCGGCAGCGTAGGCGTTGGCGCCTCTACCTACGCGTACACCACGCCGGCCAATGACGAAGATGCCGCACGGTTTTTATTGCAAGCGCAGTTCAGCGCGTCTGACGCTGACATTGCCGCAGTGCGCAGCAAGGGCTACGCGCCCTGGCTCGCAGACCAGATAGCTGCGCCGACTTCACAAACCGGCTTTGACTGGCTCAACAGCCGGGGCTACGCTGCCATTGACAGTGCGACCACTTATTACGACAGCACTTACCCCGGCGACTACATGCTGTGGAACCAGCTCATGGCCTCGCCCGACGTCGCCCGAAAGCGCGCAGCGCTGGCCTTGTCAGAGTTTTTTGTTGTGTCTTTGTCTGGCATCAGTTTCAACTGGCGCAGCCACGGTATTGCGGCCTGGTGGGACCTGCTGGCGGCCAATGCTTTCGGTAATTACCGCACGCTGCTGGAGGGCGTGACGCTGAATGCGGCGATGGGGTTTTACCTCAACACCAAAGGCAACATGAAGGAAAACGCGGCAACTGGTCGCGCACCTGATGAGAACTATGGCCGTGAGGTGATGCAGCTGTGTGCCATCGGGCTGTATCAACTCAATCTCGACGGCACAGAAAAGCGCGATGCCAGCGGCAACAAGATAGAGACGTATACCCAAAGCGACGTGTCCAACATTGCCCGGGTTTTTACCGGTTGGGACTTTGACCAAACGCAAAACGTCAACACGCTGGAGCCGGTGCATAACCGGACCATTCCCAACACCGCATTTGCGCGGCTGCCGATGCGCCTGACGGCCGCCAATCACTCGACGCTGGTATCAAGCTTTCTGGGCGTCACAGTGCCAGCCGGCACCGATGGCGTGGCGGCGCTCAAGATCGCGCTGGACACGCTGTTCAACCATCCAAACGTAGGCCCATTTTTGGGCAAGCAGATGATTCAACGGCTGGTTACCAGCAATCCGACTCCAGCTTATGTGGCGCGGGTGGCGAGCGCTTTCAACAACAACGGCGCAGGCGTGCGGGGCGACCTGGCGGCGATGTTCTCGGCCATCCTGCTCGACGACGAGGCACGCGGCCCGGCTGGTTTGAGTCAGTCCGGCTTTGGCAAGTTGCGCGAGCCTATGGTGCGGCTGACGCAGTGGGGGCGGACTTTTGGCATCACCTCCAGCAAAGGCAGCTGGAAGATTGGTGACCTCAGCAATCCGGCCACGCAGCTGTCCCAAAGCCCCCTGCGTTCACCAAGTGTGTTTAATTTTTTCCGCCCGGGTTATGTGCCGCCATCCACCGCCCTCAGCGCCAGCCAGACACCTGCGCCCGAGTTTCAACTGGTCAACGAAAGCAGCGTGGGCGGCTACCTCAACTTCATGCAGGGTGTGGCCCGCAACGGCATTTACGTCAACGCGCCCGATCTGCCGAACAACACCAGCAGCGCCGCCAACGGCTACGACATCACCGCCGCCTACACGGCCGAGCTGGCACTCGCGCTGGATGCGACGGCGCTTGTCAAACGGCTCAACCTGTTGCTCTGCGCCGGGCAGCTGTCTGCTGCCAATCAGACGCTGATCATCAATGCGCTGAACGCCACCGTCCTCACGGCCGCCAGCACCGACAGCGCACGGCGCGACCGCGTGGCCGCTGGCGTGTTGCTGGTCATGGCATCAAGCGACTATCTGATTCAAAAATAAACCGGCTTTAACCAGAGAGTCACCATGCATCTTCTCAAACCTGAACTGCACAGCCGCCGGGCCTTTTTGCGCCGCTCCGGCCAGCTTGCGCTGAGCGGCACCGCGCTGCCATTTGCATTGAACCTTGCCGCGATGGGAGAGGCCGCCGCCTTTGACGCGACCGACTACAAAGCGCTGGTTTGTGTTTTCTTTTATGGCGGCAATGATTACGCCAACACTGTCGTCACCTACGACGACCCAAGCTACAACGCCTACAGCACCATCCGCGGCGGCGGAGCGGGCCAGACAGCGGGCGGCATTGCGCTGGCCAAAGGCGATCTGGCCGCCACGCTTCTCAACCCTGTGTCGCCGCTGGCTGGCGGCAGGCAGTACGCGCTGCATCCGTCCATGACCGGGCTGGCTGGGCTGTTCAACAGCGGCCAGGCCGCGGTGCAGCTCAACGTCGGGCCACTGGTCGTGCCGCTGACAAAAACCCAGTACAACAGCGCTGACCGCAAGACCTACCCGCTGCCGCCCAAGCTCTTTTCACACAACGACCAGCAGTCGATCTGGCAATCGTCATCGCCTGAAGGCTCGACGATCGGCTGGGGCGGCAATATCGGTGATCTGGCTTTGGCATCTAACAGCACGTCGCTGTTTACCTGTATTTCGGTGACCGGCAATGCGGTCTTTTTGTCTGGCGACAGTGCTTTGTCGTATCAGGTCAGTACTGGCGGCGCCGTGCCCATCAATGGCGTCAAGAACAATGTCTATAACTCCAGCGCCGTAAAAACCGCGCTCTCGTCGCTGGTACAGCAAAGCCGCAGCCACACGCTGGAAAACGAATACAACAAGGTCACGACGCGCTCCATAGGCGCTGAGGCGCAGGTCACTACTGGCCTGGCCGGTGTCACACTGGCTACCCAGTTTACCGCTGGCAACTCGCTGGCGGACCAGCTCAAGATAGTGGCGCGGCTAATTGGCGCCCGCGTCGCACTGGGCAGCAAGCGCCAGGTGTACATGGTGTCCATCGGCGGGTTTGACCTGCACGACAACCTGATCGCACAGCACCCCGGCGTGCTTGGCAAGGTCAGCGACGCAATGACTTCTTTTTACAACGCGACGGTAGAGCTCGGTGTGGCCAACAAGGTAACGGCGTTCACCGCGTCTGACTTCGGCCGAACGCTTGCGTCCAACGGCGACGGCAGCGACCACGGCTGGGGCAGCCACCACCTGATGGTCGGCGGCGCCGTCAACGGTAAGGCGCTGTATGGCACGGCACCCCCGGTCAGCGTCGGCAGCACCACCGCTGCAGCCGACCAG
>JANYFF010000481.1 GCA_025362825.1 Polaromonas sp.
TCAGCACACTTTCAGAACCTGTGCTGCCGACACCTGCACCCAGCAGTACCAGCCCAGCAGTCAGCAGCAGCAGTACAAACGCCAGCAGCCAGCCACGGCGATGCTGCGCGATGCCGGTCGCTGTCACTGTTGCCGTGCCGACAGCCTTCACCTGACGACGGCCCCAGACTTGTCGGCAATGCATTTGGCCATCAGGCGGGCTGCCTCAGCCATGCGCGGGCCGGGCCGCACCAGCACGTCGGACTCCTGCGGGGTGAAGATGCAGACCCGCTTTTCGCGGATGGCGCGTATGCCAGCCCAGCCAGGCCGCGCCTCCAGCCCCAGGGCGTTGCGCGAGCCAATCATGATCAGGTCAGGGTTCGCACGCACCACGTATTCAGGATTGACGTGCGGAAAAGGCCCCAGCTCGGGCGCGATGATGTTTTTTGCACCCAGGCGCTGCAGGGTTTCGCCGATAAACGACCGCGTACCGGCCGCGTAGCCGCCGACGCTGACCTCGTAATACACCCGAACGTTGCGCGCCGATGCCGGCAGCGATTGCGCGGCGGCCGACACGCCAGCATCGACGTTACGCCAGATACGCATGGCGTCTGGCACCTCCAGCAATTCGCCCAGCTTGCCCATCACACGCTGTGCATCGACGGCGGTGCGTGGCTCCAGCGCCACCACCTTCACGCCCAGCGCCTCCAGCCGCTGCACGCCGCGTGAGGACTTGGCTATTAGCACCGCGTCGGGCCGCAACGCAACGATGGCCTCGATGTTTGGGTCAATCCCGCCGCCGGTTTGCCGCAGGCTGCGCACCTGCGCGGGGTAGTTCGAATAACGGTCCACACCCACCAGCCGGTTGCACTGGCCCAGCTCGCACACGGTCTCTGTCAGCGAAGGCAGCAGGCTGACGATGCGCTGCGGCGACACCGCGAACGTGACGGTGACGCCGCGGTCATCCACCAGTTGCAGCGCACGCGCTGGCAGCGCTGCGGTCACCAACGCAAGTACCGTGAAAATAATCCGCTTCATCAGGGCGCTTTCAATGTGAGCGGCAAACCTGCCGCCATGAAGGTGACGCGTACGCAAGCCGCAGCGACTTGCTGGTTGAGCCGGCCCAGCTCATCCACGAACACCCGCGTTTCGCGGCCAAGTGGAATCACGCCCAGGCCGATCTCGTTGCCCACCAGCACAACGGGGCCGGCAGCATTTTCAATTGCTATTAAAAGAATAGCTTTAGGCGTCCGGAACCCGGGGGCTACAGCCCGATTTAATGCATTATTTGCAGTCTGCGCGGCTTTATCGGCGTGGTCGGCGTTTTCAGACGGCATCAAGAGGTTGGTAAGCCAAAGCGTCAGGCAGTCAATGACGACGAGGGTCTGCGGATCGCTGTGGCGGGCCAGCACATCGCCGGGGGCCAGCGGCTCTTCAACCGTCAGCATGCCAGGCACGCGCACGGCCCTGTCTGCCTGATGCTGCGCAATGCGGTCGCGCATTTCATCGTCCCAGGCCTGCCCGGTCGCCACAAACACGGCCTTGTGGCTGGTTGACTGGGCCAGCCAGTTGCGCGCCAGCATTTCTGCACGGCGCGATTTGCCGCTTCGCTGGCCGCCCAGAATCAGCTCGCTGCGGGCGATGGTGATGACATCAGCCATGGGTGGCGTCCCAATCTGCAATGATTTTGTGAATTTGCTCCACACCATCTATCAACGCAGCGGGGCCGGGTTGCAAGATCTCGGCGGACTTGATTTCAAACAGCTGGTCATTCTTGACAGCATTGACAGCCTGCCAGCCCTGGCGGGCGCGCACATGCGCCGGACGAAACTTGCGGCCGCACCAAGAGCCCAGAATAATGTCGGGATTGCGCTGCACGATGTCCAGGCCGTCGGCAATGATCCGGTCCTTGCCCATGGGTTGGCGGGCCAGCTCCGGGAAGCAGTCGTCACCGCCGGCAATGCCGATGAGTTCTGACACCCAGGCAATCGCGCTGATATGCGGGTCGTACCATTCTTCAAAAAAGACGCGTGGGCGGCGCTTCAGGCTTGATGCAGCCTGCTCGATGGCCAGCAGTCGCAACTGCATGGCCTGCATCAACGCCAGGCCGCGCGCTTCCTGGCCGACCATGGCGGCGACCTGGTACATCATGGAGAAAATCTCCTGCACGCTGCGCTGGTTGAAGATGGTGACCTGTATGCCCTTGCGCACCAGTTGCGCGGCGATGTCGGCCTGCAGGTCTGAAAAGCCGATCACGCAATCCGGCTGCAACTCGACAATGCGGTCAATTTTTGCGCTCAGGAAGGCGCTGACTTTTGGTTTCTCTTCACGCGCTCGCGGCGGCCGCACGGTGTAGCCCGAGATGCCGACAATGCGGCGTTCCTCGCCCAACATGTACAGCCACTCGGTCGGCTCTTCAGTCAGGCAGACGATGCGCTGCGGGCCAAGACTGGAAGTCTCACCGGCCACGAACGGGCTGCGCCACGGGCCGGGTCCGGCAAGCAGTTCAGTTGGTTCGGCCATGTGAGTCCTTCAAAAACAGGGCGGAAGTTGCCGCCGGGTCACAGGCAAACCATGCGTGGAAGTAGATGGCCCGCATCGTATTCGCCTCATGCGGGCCATCGTCATGGCCTGGTTTGCTCTCCGGACATGCGCCAAGGCGAGCGCAGCAAAAAGTACGCCACACTCTTTGCTGCATGGTTGCTTACGTCAACCGATCGTAGCCTAAGGCCGAACTCAAAAGCTCATGCGTAAGGCAGCCGTGAACGTTCGCCCAGCTTCGGGATAGATTGATCCGGTGACACCTGCAGCGCACGAATAAGCCTGGGAATAATATTTTTTTCCCGTCAGATTTGCAATGCCCAATGAGAACTCGGCATTTTTTAACCGGTAGGCGTAACGCGCATCCGCAGTCACATACGACGGCATGGTGCAGGCATTCGGAAAATCAGGATATTGCATGGCTACCCAGTTCACGCCGCCACTCAGCCGCTGAGCCTCGGTCATCTGCCAGTCGGTCAACACTGCAAGCGTCCGCCCCGGTGTGTAGGGTACGTTTTTCCCTGCATAAGTCCCGCTGCTAAACGTGGCTTTACGCAATGCCGCATTGACCCGAAGATCGATCGTTTTCGTCAATGCACGGGTGGCCTCCAGTTCCAGCCCCTGGCGCCTGGTCGGATCAAAATTGATGTTGGCCCCAAAACCGGAGAGGGAATTTACATTGGGAAAGCGCGGGTCGTAGCCAATCTCGTTGATCAAGTCACTGCGGTAAGCGCGAAGCTCGGCTTTGCCCTGCGCATAATTCACACGCGTTCCAAATTCAATGTCTCTGGAAGTTTGGGGCTTGATCGGAACAAGCGGTGACGTGAACGAAAATTCGTCCGCGTTGGCAAGCCGAAAACTGCGGCCGATACGCCCATAAACCGTGAGGTCCTGATTCAGCGGCTGGCTCACGCCAACATCCCACGCACGTTGCCGGTCCTGCAACACAACGACGGGGGGTGCTACGTCTTTGTTGAGTTGCTCGGTACGCAAACCAACACTCAAGCGCGTGCCTGTTGAAAGCAGGGTCACGTCGTCCTTGACGTAATACGCACGAGATTTTGCATTGCTTTGCGAGCCGAAAGCTCCCGCGACCAGACGCTTCCAGTCGCTGTTGTCCAAGCCAAAAACCAGCACATTCGACAGCATTTCGCCTTTGAGCTCCTGCCGCGCTTTCAAGCCGATGGTGGATGCGTCCACATCGTATTGGTAAGTGAAGCCGGACTGGCGACTGGCGTATTTTTTGGTCCGTTTGCCGAAATCGGCTCCAAGCTGCCACTCACCCAGAGTAGCGTCCGCAAAAACGCTTTGACGATTGTTCTCGATGGAACCACTGTCAAGCGGGCTGGTTGTCTGCCTTGGATTCTGAATGTATTGAGCTGCCGTCAGGCTGCCTGGAAGGCCGCTGTCAAGCTTGTCGCGGCCATACCGTGCGCCCAGGCGAAGCCATTCATTGCTCCACTGACCAACGAGCGAGGCGCTATCAGTCACAGCCCTGGAGTTGTCGCGGTAGTTGTTCGTTTCGCGATGGTTGCCTGCGACATCAAGCGAAAAGCCGCCCGTAGCTATCGTCGCGCTGGCGCGTACGTCGCGCAAACCGTAACTTCCAACCGCACCATAAATTTGTGCAGAATTTACGCGCTTTACACCTCGACCCGCCTTCGACGTGATCACAATGACGCCACCCGTAGCGCCCTCTCCGTACAGCACCGCGCCATTGCCTCTCAGAATCTCGATTTTCTCCACAGAGTCGATCGGGATACCCGCCAGGTTGGGATCTGAAAGGTCAGCCTCATTCAACCGCAGGCCATCCAGCACGACCACCTGGTTGCTGCTTGCAGTGGAGCCAAACCCGCGCAGGTCCAGCGTGCTGTTTCCACCACCAAAGAAATCCATACGGGCAGGAACACCGAGCAGCTTGCTGATGGCCTCATTCACGGTCGTAACACCGGATTTTTGGATCTCGGCAGCAGTGACAACACTGACGCCAAAGGTCAACGCATTTCCGGGTTCAGCGAAACGCGTAGCAGTCACCATCGTCTCATTGAGCTGCGGCGTGGTTTGGGTTTGTGAAAAGGACGGAGTGGAGAATGCCGCGGCCATGGCCAGGGCAAGCGCGGAAGGACGCGCACGAGAAACACAGGTTTTCATGAAATAAACAATCAGCAAAATGCTCTCACCAGCTTCCCCGCCAGTGCATGAGCGTTACGAACACCACGCCCCCTTAAAAAAGACGCGGGTGTCCACCGTGTTGGCCGGTATCCGGGCTGACGGACCTACTTCCATCGCCTTCCCAAGCCCTTGTTCAGGGGTACTCAGTGGCGAATGATGAAAGCTGACGCAGGCATCAGAAATTGTTCTGAAACATGCATCGTCCGTTTACCGTTGCGGGGGCAGCGCAGGTTAGGTGTCATAACGCTTCCAGTGACGTACTTCCGGTCTGGATGGCTTTGACTCCCCCCTGCTTCCCGTTGAACTGCAGCGTGCGAACCACACTGCGAGCACCAACAGGGAAGATTCTACGCGCCAAGGCGCAGCAAACTCTACAATAGTTGGAGATATGACGGATCAAATCCAAATTGACCAAATCACCGAACGCGTAGAGCGGCTGCTGCTGCGCTATGAGGAATTGCAGCGCACGAACGTCCTGCTGGGCGAGCAG
>JANYFF010000493.1 GCA_025362825.1 Polaromonas sp.
GCCGGCGTGGAACGAAACGATAGTCAAACTGGAGGACGAGTGATGGAAGACAACATAGCCAAGATGTTTATCCTGGGCCTGATGATTATGGCCCTGTGGGGCATCATCGCCGTCTTCAGGTCAAAGTCTGAAGGCGCCCGCAGGCTGCGGATCGTGGCGTACAGCCTGATCGCTCTGGCGGTCCTTGGGCTGATCGTTCACGACCTCGGCGTGGGCGGCGGGCTGGTGTTTGCAGCCGTGGTGGCCGTGGCCATCTGGGTCAAGCGCGGGTTCAAACCAAAAAACTAAGCGTCATTGACGCTCCAAAAGCGACTTTTGAGTCGCCGCGAATAGCCCCGAATTATTCGCTTTTGCCACTATCAAATCTATAGCAAAACTGCCTTCAAGACTTTTCATGTCTGTGAAGACGACTTTTCACGTATTGACGGTGCGCAAAATCCGTAAGACTGGAATGCACTTTTATATACTTTCTCCTCTCTATTACTATCTTCCATTCCAATCTATAAAGAGTTAGTAGAGAAAATAAATAAATAGTAAATAAAAAGTATATTTTATAGTGGAGAAAGGGCAGAAATTTATGGAATTGGATTACTCCGCAAACATAGGGTCCGGCGTGGTACTGTGACCGAACGCATGAGCGTACAAGGCGTTGGCCGGCAGCGCATTCAGCACCATCGGGCCGAACTGTTTGTGCCCGCCGAGTAGCTGCACCGCATCGCCGAACTGCTCGACCGTCGGCCCAGTCAGTGCGCCCAGCCCCAAGCCGCCTCGGTGAACGTCCTTGGCCACGTCAGCCCCGAACTGCCCGACGCCCAGCAGGCCGGCGCGCTGCACCGCGTACTCTGTGTAGTCAACCATGTCCCAGCCCTTCTTCCACTCGGGCTGATCGCCACCGCCCTGAATCATGCCCTTGAGGTAGTCAGCGGCCAGCATTACCGGCACGTAGCTGGCAGCGGCCATGATGGGTGCGTAGTTCCCGTGCTCAGCTTCATGCACCACGCGGCCGATGATCGTCTTCTGGAACGAGTACACGAACTGCTTCAGGTGGCTGATGAGCGCGTAGTGCGGGTCGTTCATCCAGATCGGCTTGTCGGCGGCGTCCGGGCGCAGCACCGCACCGTCAACCCACTGGTTGATGGCCATGTGTACCCGCCCCTCTTGTTCCTTGGTCAGCCCTTCGGCTTCTGTCACCGCTATACGGCCGTCAGCGGTCTTTTTGATGTCCCCGGCCTGCAGCCCCAGCTCGTCGATCCAGCGCTTACTGTGGCGCGATTCTGTACCCTCTGCGTGCTTGGCGATGAAGCTCATGGCTGCTTCGCTGGCACCGATGCGGAACGAGCGGTTCAGCCCCTCCATGAGGTTGTACTTGAAGAACAGGTTGTTGGCTTTCTTGGCGAAGCCGCCAACCATACCCTGTGTGTACATATCACCCATCGTACTTGCCAGGACGGCGCGGTCCACGACGCCGACCAGCTCAGCCAGCTGCGTGGCCCGGTCGTTGCCGCCCTTGCGCCCGAAGTTCTCTGGAATCTCGGACACTCCGCGCGTGAAGGTCTTCCAGGCGTCCTTCACGCTGCCGCCGCGCACCAGCACACCGGCTGGGTCAACCACCGAGCTGAACGCCGCGAAGGGCAGCAGCCGGATGTTCTGGTACACGATCATGTTACCCATGATGCGGCGGGCGTGGGGGTTGAGGTTGTCACCCAGCGTACCGTCGATGCCGCGAAGGTAGGTGTCGGCCAGCTTGATGTGGTCGTCGGTGGCACCCTCTTTCCTCGCCTGCTCAACCAGCTCCTCCAGCTTGCCGTTGCCCAGACGCCGGGTCCACTCGGCTTTTCGCGCCGCCTGATTGGTATAGTTTGACAGGGTACCGATAAGGTCCTTGTTGACAAACATGGCAGCGTCTTCGGGCTTGATGAAGTCCAGCACGCGCTTCTTGTTGAACTGCATCCCCGGTGGACGGGCCTGCACGTCCTCAAAGTTGAGCTTCTCACGGTCGATGCCGAACTCGTTGCCGTCGCGCACGGCGAGGTCACGGATCAGATCGTCGGCATTGCCCTTGAACTCACCACGGCGAATGTAGGGCTCCAGCATGTCGCGGAACTCCTGCTGGTGCTTCGAGATGTAGTGGCTATCCCAGACGCGCGGGAAGTAGTCCGGCCCGAGGTTCCCGACATCGACACCGGCCTTGACCATGTACTCACGGGTCTGCCGGAGGTGTTCCTTGATGACATCCTGAGCCTTGCGGATGATGGCGCCGTCCACGCCGGAGTAGGCACGGCCCTTCTGCATCGCTTCCATCGCCTCGTGAAGCTGATCCTGGGTAAACCCTGACAAAGACTCCGCCAGCGCTCCCCGGCGCTTGGTGGCTTCGATACGCGCCGCCTGAAT
>JANYFF010000508.1 GCA_025362825.1 Polaromonas sp.
GGGCACAACTCGAACATGCGATTGCGGTATTGCTTGGCCAGTTGCGTCTGCGCCTGCAGCACGTCGGTTTTGGCGGCAATGCCGGCCGCGTAGCGATTTTGCGTGATCTGCAGCGTGCGCTGGTAGCCGGTAATGGTGTTCGCCAGCAGCGCTTGCTGGGCATCGGTCTGGCGGATGGAGAAATAGTTGGTCGCCAGTTCGCCCTGCGCAGACAGTCGGGCAGAAGCCAGATCAGCGGCGCTGGCCTGAGCGCTGGCGCTGGCGCTGTCAACGCCACGGCTCAGCCGGCCCCACACATCGGGCTCCCAACTGCCGCCGATATTGGCCTGGTAGGTGTTGCCCGTGCGCGAGCTGCTGGAGCCGCCGCCCGACTTGGCGGCACTGCCGTTCAAGGTAATCACCGGAAACAGGGCCGCACGTTGCTCCCGAACCAGTGCGCGGGCCTGGGCGTAGTTGGCGCTGGCGACGGCAATATTCTGGTTGGAGACCTCAATGCCGGAGGTCAGCTCATTGAGGACCGGATCGTTGAACAACGTCCACCAGGGCCCCCGCTCCAGCGCATCGGCCGGCGCCGCTGGCACCCAGTTGTTGGCTTCTTTGTAGGCCGCTGGCGTGACCGCCGACGGGCGCTGGTAGTCGGGGCCAACGGCGCAACCGCTCGCCAGAAACGAGAAGGCGGCCATGGCCAGAATGTGACGTTTAAAGAACGGGGACTGGGATGGGCGCATGGAGGTTCTCGTTGTGGTCATGGCGTAGCGTCAGCGGGCAAGTCGCTGTGGGTGCGGCTGAGTTGGCGCTCGGCCGGGCTGCGATGACGCAGCTTGTCGAGCAAAATATAGACCACCGGGGTGGTCAGTAAGGTCAGCACCTGGCTCACGAGCAGGCCCCCAATGATGGCAACGCCAAGGGGCCGCCGCAGTTCGGCACCTTCCCCAAATCCAATGGCCAGCGGCAACGCGCCGAGTGCCGCCGCCAGGGTGGTCATCAGGATCGGGCGAAAGCGCAGCAGGCAGGCTTCGCGCACGGCTTCCACGGCCGACAAGCCACGCGACCGCTCTGCTTCCAGCGCGAAGTCGATGATCAAAATGGCATTCTTTTTGACGATGCCGAGCAGCAGGAAGACGCCAATCAACGCAATGATTGAAAACTCCATGTTAAACAGCAGCAGCGCGAGGACAGCCCCAACACCGGCCGAGGGTAGCGTCGAGATGACGGTGATCGGGTGCACCAGACTTTCATACAGAACCCCAAGCACGATGTAGATCACTACCAACGCTGCCGCAATCAGCAGCGGCTGCTGGTCTTGCGACTCTTGCGCGCTGCGGGCGGTTCCCTGAAAGCTGCCGCGCACGTTATTGGGCATGCCGATGTCGGCCTCTGCCTGGCGCACCGCATCCTGCCCCTCGCTCAAGGTACTGCCTTCGGCCAGATTGAAAGAGACGGTGGTGGCCAGCTCGGCATCCTGATGGCTGATTGAAGTGGCCGCTGAACTTTCGGAAAAGCTGGCAAAAGCGGACAAGGGCACCATGCGGGTGGGCGCGGCGCTCAAGGCCTGTCCGCTGGAGGGGTCACGCAAAGCCGGGTTGATGCTGGTGCCAGTGGTGCTGGCTTTCGCCGGCACATAGACATCTTTCAGTGCCTCGGGGCTGCGGGCAAAGCGTGGTGCCACTTCCATGACGACATGGTACTGGTTGAGTTCACCGTACAGAGTGGCCACTTGGCGTTGGCCGAAACCGTTGTACAGCGCGTTGTCCACATCGCGTGCCGTCAGCCCCAGCTTGGCTGCGCTGTCGCGGTCGATATTCACGAAAGTTTCGACGCCGTTTTCTTCCTGGTCGGTATCGACATCGATCAGTGCCGCTTGCCCCTTCATGGCCTCGGCCAGCTTGGTAGCCCACAGGCGCAAATCATTGAGGTTGTCGCTTTTCAGTGTGTATTGGTAGGTCGAATTGGTCTGGCGTCCGCCCATGCGCACGTCTTGCACCGGACTGAGGAACAGGCGCACGCCGGTGACTTTTGCCAGCTGGGGCCGCAAGCGGCAATCACCGCCTGACCGGCGTCGGTGCGCTCGTTCAATGGCTTCAAATTAATAAACATAAAGCCGCCACCGGCGCGTGAGCCGCCAGTGAAGCCGACTACGGTTGCCACCGCCGGGTCACGCTTGATGATGTCCACCAACTCCCGCAGCTTGCCCTGCATCG
>JANYFF010000526.1 GCA_025362825.1 Polaromonas sp.
GACCTCGACGACGCGCTGGCCGCCGCTACCCAGGGCTTCGAGGTGTGGCGCACCACGCCGGCCATCAAGCGCAGCGAGATCATGCGCGTAGCCGCCAAGCTGCTGCGCGAACGCACCGATGCGATCGCGCAACTGATGACGCTGGAGCAAGGCAAACCGCTGGCCGAGTCCAAGGGCGAAATCACCATGGCGGCCGACATCATCGAATGGTTTGCCGACGAAGGCCGCCGTGTATACGGCCGCATCGTGGCGCCGCGCGCGATGAACGTGCAGCAAATGGTGTTGAAGGAACCCGTCGGTCCGGTCGCCGCTTTTACGCCCTGGAATTTCCCGATCAACCAGGTGGTGCGCAAGCTGTGCGGCGCGCTGGCCACGGGCTGCTCGATGATCGTCAAGGCAGCCGAAGAAACGCCCGCTTCCCCGGCTGAACTGGTGCGCGTTTTTGTCGACGCCGGCCTTCCGCCAGGCGTGGTCGGGCTGGTGTATGGCGACCCGGCCGAGATCAGCAACTACCTAATCCCGCACCCAGTGATTCGCAAGATTACGTTCACGGGCTCCACGCCGGTTGGCAAGCAACTGGCCGCGCTGGCCGGTCAACACATGAAGCGCGCCACCATGGAACTGGGCGGCCACGCGCCAGTGATCGTGGCAGCAGATGCCAACATTGCGCACGCGGTCAAGATGATCTCGGGCGCCAAGTTCCGCAACGCCGGCCAGGTGTGTATTTCGCCTACCCGGTTCCTGGTCGCAGAGTCGGTACGCGAAGAGTTCGTCGCTGGGTTCCTGGCATACGTCCAGGGTCTTCAAGTGGGCTCGGGTCTTGAAGCCAGTTCCGCTATGGGCCCGCTGGCCAACCCGCGTCGGCTGGCCGCGATGCAGCAAATCACCGCAGACGCAGTGGCACGCGGCGCCACAGTAGCCGCCGGCGGCGAACGTATTGGCACGGTGGGTAACTTTTTTGCGCCCACGCTGTTGCTGGACGCGCCGCTGGACAGCTCGGTGTTTAACAACGAGCCCTTCGGTCCGATGGCCGCAGTTCGTAGCTTTAAAAACCTGGATGACGCGATTGCCGAGGCCAACCGCCTTCCGTTTGGCCTGTCGGCCTATGCCTTCACAAGCAGCATCAAAACCGCTCATCAACTGACGGCGCAAGTGCAAACCGGCATGTTGTGGATCAACCAGCCAGCCTCCCCTTGGGCTGAACTGCCTTTTGGTGGCGTCAAGGATTCCGGTTATGGCAGCGAGGGCGGCCCCGAGGCGCTCGAAGCCTATCTGGTGACCAAGACCGTTGCGATGACAAGCGTGTGAGCGAAACCGCTTCATTAAACAAGGCCACGTCGTTCAGCACGCTTGCGCTGAAACCCGCCACGCTGGAGAACTTGACAGCGCTGGGCTATCTGGAAATGACGCCGGTGCAGGCCGCCAGCTTGCCAACCGCGTTGTTGGGTAAAGACCTTATCGCCCAGGCACAAACCGGCAGCGGAAAGACGGCGGAGTTCGCGTTGGCCTTGCTAGCCAATCTGAACCCGCGCCGATTCGCGGTGCAGTCGATGGTGTTGTGCCCGACGCGCGAACTCGCAGATCAGGTGACCACCGAGATTCGCCGGCTGGCACGTGCCGAAGAAAACATCAAAGTCGTGACCTTGTGTGGCGGCGTTGCGCTACGTGGGCAACGCGCGTCCCTGGAACACGGCGCACACATCGTGGTGGGCACGCCGGGTCGCATCATGGACCATCTGGAGCGCGAATATCTGACGCTCGAGGCGCTGAGCACGCTGGTGCTCGACGAGGCCGACCGCATGCTGGACATGGGGTTCCTGGACGACATCAAGACGGTGGTCGGCAAGTGCCCGAAGGAGCGGCAGACGTTGCTGTTCTCGGCCACCTATCCCGAAGACATCGAGAAGCTGGCAAAGCAATTCATGCGCGATCCAGTGTTGATCAAGGTTGAAGCCCCGGCTGCGACCAGCTTGATCGAGGAGCGTTTCTACGAGGTCACGCGGGCCAACCGTTTCGAGTCGGTGGCCTTGCTTCTCAACCACTTCCGACCCGTCAGCACATTGGCGTTTTGCAACACCAAGCAGCAATGCCGGGAGCTGGCGGCCTACCTGCAGGAGCAGGGCTTCAGCGCCCTGGCGCTGTACGGCGAACTGGAGCAAC
>JANYFF010000529.1 GCA_025362825.1 Polaromonas sp.
GGCGTGCTGAAGGCCGTTGAACACATCAACACCGAAATCGCTGAAGCCGTGCTGGGCCTTGATGCCAGCGAGCAGGCTTTTCTGGACCGGACCCTGATCGACCTTGACGGCACCGACAACAAGTCACGCCTGGGCGCCAACGCCACGCTGGCTGTGAGCATGGCGGTGGCCCGTGCTGCCGCAGAAGAAGCCGGCTTGCCGCTGTACCGCTACTTTGGCGGCAGCGGCGCCATGCAGATGCCTGTGCCGATGATGAATGTCATCAACGGCGGCGCCCACGCCAACAACAACCTCGATCTCCAGGAACTGATGATCATCCCGCTTGGTGCGCCAAGCTTTCGTGAAGCCGTGCGTTATGGCGCCGAAGTGTTTCATGCACTGAAAACAATTCTGAACGACAAAGGCATGAGTGTTGCTGTCGGTGATGAAGGTGGTTTTGCACCCAGCGTGCCCAACCATGAAGCCGCCATCCAGATGATTCTTGAGGCGATCGACAAGGCCGGTTTTGTGGCCGGCGAACAGATCGCTCTGGGTCTTGACTGCGCCGCCAGCGAGTTTTACAAGGACGGCAAATACGTCCTCGGCGCTGAAGGCCTGAGTCTTGACGCCACGGAATGGACCAACATCCTGGCGACCTGGGTCGACAAATACCCCATCATCAGTATCGAAGACGGCATGGCCGAAGGCGACTGGGATGGCTGGAAAATACTGACCGAGCGACTGGGTAAAAAAGTGCAACTCGTCGGCGATGACCTGTTTGTCACGAACACCAAAATTCTCAAAGAGGGCATCGACAAGCACATTGCCAATTCGATCCTCATCAAGATCAACCAGATCGGTACCCTGACCGAAACCTTTGCTGCGATAGAAATGGCCAAGCGTGCCGGCTACACCGCCGTGATTTCGCACCGCTCAGGCGAGACCGAAGACACTACCATCGCCGACATTGCCGTGGGCACCAACGCCGGCCAGATCAAGACTGGCTCACTGTCCCGCTCTGACCGCATGGCCAAATACAACCAGCTCCTGCGCATAGAAGAAGACCTCGGCGAAATCGCGACCTACCCTGGCCGCGCAGCTTTCTACAACCTTCGCTGAATGGCCTGACCCGCCATACCGCACAACGTGGGAAACCGCCTCGTCCCCGCCATTTTGATTGCGCTGCTGGCGTTGTTCCATGCGCAACTCTGGATGGGCCGGGGCAGCATTCCCGCCGTACGCGACATGCAGCACCGGCTCGACGAGCAACTGGCCAATAACGCCAAAGCACAGATCGCCAACGAACAGCTTGCTGAAGAAGTGCGTGACCTGAAGGAGGGCCTGGAAATGGTCGAGGACAAAGCGCGCAACGAGCTCGGCATGGTCAAGCCCAATGAAATTTTTGTCCAGGTCAACAAATAGCACCTGCCTGTGGGCGATTTAACCTAGAAACCGCAGTTGGATGCGTCCGAGTGCGCCGTGAGCGGCGTGCCTGGCAAGGCGTAACGACGCTGCGCACTTGAGTGCGCAAGGAGGAGCAACGCAGCCAGGCGCGCCGGGCGCGGTGCAATCGGTTGCAGAGCGTTCTCACCCAAACGGTGAAGGCCAACGAAGGTTAAATAGTCAATATTCATATGGCCTTAGAGATGTTTACAAGCGGCCAACTGCGGTTTTTAGGTTTAAACATCAGGCTGCTCGTTGCGCAAAGTAGCGGCAAACAGCAGCTCGCTGACGCCCTCACCAATGCATTGCTTGCCAGTGACTGGCCCACCGGTGTCCGCGTGACCGATGACACCCAACCGGCTAGCGCCGGGGACCTGATCCTGTTGATGGGGCTCGATGAATTGCCGCAAGGCGCGAACGAAGCGGACCAATCAATCCGCGCGGCCTTGTCTGCAACAGCCATGCCCTATGCGGTGCTCTATGGCTCGCACGAGGAAAGGCATTCTCAGGCGCTGCTATTGGTCCACAAACGCTTGACAGAAACCGGCGTGACAGCCCCGCCATCAGGCAACGCCAGCAGCCCCATGCCAAAAGCCAAACCGTGGGTCTGGCTCTGCGACAAGTGCAGCGATTCGCAGTGCGAGCACAGGCTGCTCAGCGCCCTGCTCGCAAGCCGGCTTACTGAACTGACGCAGGAGGCGGTTGCTGGCGGTCAGGGTGGGTAAAGATCTGCGCCGCATCCACCGGGTCAAAGTCATATTGAGCACCGCAAAACTCACAGGTCACGCCCACACTGCCGCGCTCTGCAATGATGCTTTCAATTTCCTCGGCGCCGAGGCCGCGCAACATGTTGCTGACGCGCTCGCGCGAACAGCTGCAGGCGAATTTCGGAGCCAGGGGTTCAAAGCGCGTGTGTGGTTCTTCCCAGAACAAGCGGTGCAAGATAGTGTCAACGTCCAGCGTCAGCAGCTCTTCCCGTTTTAGAGTCGAAGCCAGGATGGAGATGCGTTTGTAGTCCTCGTTGGCGCCAATCGCGTCTTCGTTGGCGTCGCGGTCAATCTGCCCTTCCAGGTTACCCGTGCCCTTGACCGGCAGACGCTGTATCAGCAGGCCAGCAGCCACCTTGCCGTCGGCCGCCAGAATCAGTTTGGTGTCCAGCTGTTCACTCTGCAGCATGTAATGTTCCAGCACTTCGCCAAGGTTTTCAATCTTTTCATGCTGATCGCCGAAAAGCGGCACCACGCCCTGGTAGGCCTGCTGGCCGGGAAACTTGTCCTTCGGGTCCAGCGTGATGGCACAACGCCCCTCATTGTTTACATTCACCAGTTGGCTCAGGGTGGCACCCGGGTCTATGGTCCCGGTGATGGTGGCCGTCGCACGCAGGCTCAGGTCGGGCTGTACTTCAGCAACCGCCAGCTTGACGGGGCCATCGCCAAAAATCTGCAGGATCAGCGCGCCATTGAACTTGATGCTGGCCTGCATCAGGGCACCCGCAGCCGTCATTTCGCCCAGCAGATGCATGACCTCGACAGGGTAGCCACCCGCGGCTTGGCGGCGCTTAAGGATTTCCTGCCAGGAGTCAGTCAGGCGCACCAGCATGCCGCGTACCGGCACCCCGTCGAATAGAAATTTATGAAGTTCAGACATATCGGAGAATTTTTTGGGAAGTAAAGGGTCAGGCCAGCTTTTTGAGTCCGGCCCGGTAGCGGGCCGCATTGTCTACATAGTGCCTGGCGGTATTTTTTAAACCCTTTATCTGCTCTTCAGACAACTGCCGTACGGCTTTGGCGGGGCTGCCGAAGATCATGGAACCATCTGGAAACTCCTTGCCTTCGGTCACCAGCGAGCCCGCACCGACCAGAGAGTTCTTGCCGATCTTCGCGCCATTGAGCACCACAGCCTGGATGCCAATCAGCGTGTTATCGCCAATCGTGCAACCGTGCAACATGACCTGGTGGCCCACCGTGACGCTGTCGCCAATCACCAGCGGTACGCCAGGGTCGGCGTGCAGAACACTGCCGTCCTGTATGTTGGAGCCTTCGCCTATGGTGATGCTTTCGGTATCACCACGCACCACCACGCCAAACCAGATACTGCTGTCTTTACCCAGCGTCACATCACCAATCACCTGGGCGTTATCTGCTACCCAAGCGGAGGCAGGGATGGTCGGGATCAGGTCGTCGAGCTGGTAAATGGCCATGGTGTGCTTTGTTTGCGGGTTAGGTATTGCTGCTGCCTTGATTGTAAGGATGCCCCGTCATCACCGACAATCCGTGCATGTCCACAGCCGCCCTTCCGAAAGAACTTCGCCAGCAGGCGCTGCAAGCCCTGCTGGAGCGAAATCCGAATAAAAAAGTGGCTGCAGCCTTCTATTTACGGGCGCATGCAGCTACTATTTTGATAGCAACTGATGCCAGCCTCATAACACCCTCCGGCGTGCCGGGTTGCCCTGATCAGCCAGAACTGCGCTCCCATCTCGATGTGCCCAAGCGCTCACCCTTTACGGCGGAAGGACTGGCGGCCCTGCTGCATGCGGTGACCCACATCGAGTTCAACGCTATCAACCTGGCCCTGGACGCCATCTGGCGCTTCAGCGGCATGCCCAACGCTTACTACCTCGACTGGCTGCAGGTAGCGGCTGAGGAGGCCCAGCACTTCAGCCTGCTGCGCGACCACCTGAAAACCATGGGCTATGACTACGGCGATTTTCCCGCCCACACCGGCTTGTGGGACATGACAGAAAAAACCAGCGCTGACGTACTCGCGCGCATGGCGCTGGTGCCGCGGACGCTTGAAGCGCGGGGCCTGGACGCGACCCCGCCTATGCAGGCCAAGCTGCGCAAGGTAGGCACGCCACATGCGCTGCGTGCAGTCGACATCCTGGACATCATCTTGCGAGACGAAATCACCCACGTTGCAATCGGCAACTACTGGTACCGCCACCTATGTGCCGACCGCGATCTTGACCCGGTATTGACATACGCCAAACTCGCCCTGAAATACAGTGCACCGCGCCTGAAGGGACCGATCAACCTGGACGCGCGGCGCAGCGCTGGTTTTGACGATGTCGAACTTGCGTTGCTGGTCCAGGGATCCGGAAATATCAAATTTCCTGAAGCCATCACGTAAGGAAAAACCTACAAATATCGAACGTTTTTTCGCACAGACAGGTTACGGCAAGCGGGACTACGCTTTGAAATTAACAAGGAGTCTGCTCATGATTTCCAGCACGGTTGCCGCCCTGCCTTCTCACGCACACCAACTGCCGGAAGGCATCTCGGTGCAATTGCCTCACGGGCAGTTGATGGGCGCAGCCAATGCGGCGGTCAAACTGACGTTTTCAAGCTGGTCCAGCATTACCCGCCTCAAGGCCGGCCAGATCGGCGCCCTCGCAGAGGACTATGTTGAGGGCAAACTCCAGCTCGAAGGCGCGATGCGCGATGTGATGCGCGCTGTCACGCGCCTGCTGCCGGGCAACCCGGTAGAGAGCGACACAGGCTGGTGGTCCGGCATCATGCACCGGGCACGTTCACTTGCAGCCCACACCCATTTGAAAGATGCAGCGCAAATCCAGTTTCATTACGACGTGTCGGATGCCTTTTATGAGTTGTGGCTCGATCCCAAGCGGGTTTATTCGTGTGCTTATTACAGCGACCTGGCAGATGCCACCGCGACGCTGGCGCAGGCGCAGGAGGCCAAGCTTGACCATATCTGCCGTAAGCTGATGCTCCAGCCCAGTGAACGCTTTCTGGACATCGGCTCGGGCTGGGGCGCACTGCTGCTATGGGCAGCCGAACACTATGGCGTCACAGCTACCGGCATCACACTTTCAAAAAATCAGTACGCGCACGTGCAGAAACTTATTGCTGAAAGAGGCCTGGGCGATCGTGTCAGCGTCGAGCTGCGCGACTACCGCGATCTCGTCATAAGCCCGGACACACCGGCATTCGACAAGATTTCTTCCGTCGGCATGTTCGAGCATGT
>JANYFF010000556.1 GCA_025362825.1 Polaromonas sp.
CCGTTACCTCGCGCGCCCGGTGCAGGTCCTTAAGCTTGATGCGGATGCCCGTCGGCCCTTCGAGGCGGAAGATTTTTGCAGCGTCGTCCTGGTGCATCATCACCAGCGCCGAGTCGTATTCATAGTGGCCTGAATCAAAGGTGCCGACCACCTTCATCTGTTTCAGGCGCGGCACGACGCCTGCCGGCGTCACCTGGCCGCTCGGGGCAATCAGCGTGACGGTGTCGCCCTCGCGCACGCCCATGGCCCGTGCCAGCTCACCGCCCAGCACGACGCCAAATTCACCGGGCACCAGTTTGGCCAGCGTGCTGCTCGACGTAACAGCGAGATCCGTCACCTGGCCTTCAAGCGCCGGGTCTATGCCTCGGACCAGCGTGCCTTTCATGTCCTCGCCGCGCGCCAGCAGGGCCTGTGCAGCAATAAAGGTGGCGGCGCCCACGACTTCGGGGTTGGCGCGGATCTCCTGCAGCGTTCTTTGCGGGTCGGGCAGCGCCGCGCCGTTGGGCGCAAACACCTCGATGTGCGAGATCACGCCCAGCATGCGGTCGCGGACTTCCTTCTGGAAGCCGTTCATCACACTCAGCACAATAATCAGCGCCGCCACGCCCAGGGCAATGCCCAGCATGGAGACGCCCGAGATAAACGAAATAAAGCCGTTGCGCCGCGTCGCCCGGCCAGCGCGTGTGTACCGCCAGCCCAAAATCAGTTCGTAGGGGATTTGCATAGTTAAACATTGTGGCATCCCGGACAATGGTGTCATGAACAGCGCCATGCCTGCCGACCAAATCCCCCACTTTGTTATTGCGTTTGCCCGTTGCAGCAGTGATGCATGGCTGCCGGCGATGCGTTCGCTGCCAGCCGACAGTCTGCGCAATCTGGGCAAACTGCTGGCGGGCATGCGGCTGGCCGGGACTGATTCCGGCGACGCGCATTCGCTCTCGACGCCGCACGAACGCGTGCTGGCGAGGGCGCAGGGGCTTGTAGGCCCTGACGTGGCTGACGGCCTGATCCCGTGGGCGGCTCGGCAAGCGGCGCTGGATGCCGCGACCCTGGCACCGCCCGGCAAGGCCTGGGCTTTCATCACGCCCTGCCACTGGGCCATGGGACGCGAGCACGCCACCCTGACCGACCCCGCGGCCCTGCGCCTGTCGCCGGAGGACATGCACACCCTGATGGCAGCGATGCAGCCTTATTTTGAAACCGAAGGTATCACCCTGCATCCGCCCGGCGCGGCAGAGCCTGCGCACTGGTTAGCGGAAGGTGAAGTTTTTCGCCACCTGCCCACCGCCTCGCTGGACCGCGTGTTGGGCCGCAATGTAGACCGCTGGTTGCCGGCGTCCAAAGCCATCAAACTGTTGCAAAACGAAATGCAAATGCTGCTGTACACCCACCCGCTTAACGATGCGCGCAGTGCCAATCGTTTGCTGCCGGTTAATTCGTTCTGGCTCAGCGGCACCGGTGCCCTTAGTCAGCCTGTCGCCGCCCCCGCTGCCAGTGTGGTCGCGTCGCGCGGCCTGGCGCAGGCTGCCTTTGCAGACGACTGGGCTGCCTATGCGCAGGCCTGGCAGGCACTTGACTCGACTGAAATCGCCGCCTTGCTGGCGCGCCAAAGTGCAGGTGAGAAAGTGCGGCTCACGCTGTGCAGCGAAAGCACTGCGCAGACCTTTGAGCATGCTGAAAAAGGCCTGCTTTCTCGTTTTAGAGACCTTTTAAGCCCCAGACCCCCGTTAAACCTGCTTGAGCAGCTATAAAAATAATAGCAGATTTACTTTAAAAATGAAAATACAGGTAAGAGAAGCGCCACCCCGTGCGGTCTGGGCACTGCAGCAGGCTGGCGTGCATCCACTGCTGGCGCAGCTTTATGCGGCACGCGGTGTTCGCTCATTTGACGAGCTTGATGACGGGCTGGCACGGCTGTTAAAGCCGACCGGTTTGCTCGGTGCCGCGCAGGCGGCCATTTTGCTGGCCGATGCCATGCAGGCGGGTAAAAGAATTTGCGTGGTGGCCGACTACGACTGCGACGGCGCCACGGCCTGCGCCGTGGCCCTGCGCGGCCTGCGCCTGCTGGGCGCCAAGGATGTCAGCTATTTGGTGCCCGACAGGGTTGTCGACGGCTACGGCCTCACGGCGCCGATTGCCGAACGGGTGAAAGCCATGGGCGCCGACGTGCTGGTTACCGTTGACAACGGCATTGCCAGCTTTGACGGCGTCAAGCGCGCCAGGGCGCTGGGCATGCAGGTGCTGGTGACCGACCACCACCTGCCGGCGCTGAGTGACGGCAGCATCCTGCTGCCCGACGCCGACGTCATCGTCAATCCCAACCAGCCGGGCTGCACGTTTGAAAGCAAAGCCATGGCCGGTGTCGGCGTGATGTTTTATGTGCTGCTGGCGCTGCGGGCCGAATTGCGCGCGCGCGGGCATTACAAGGCCGTAGGTAATGAGCAAGCCGCGAAGCCAGCAGAACCCCGGCTGGACGCCTTGCTCCCCCTGGTAGCGTTGGGCACCGTCGCCGACGTCGTCAAGCTGGACGCCAACAACCGACGCTTGGTCGCTCAAGGTTTGCGGCGCATCCGGGCCGGTCAGTTACCTGCGGGCCTTGCCAGTCTTTTCACGGCAGCCGGCCGACAGGCTCACGTCGCCACCACGTTTGATTTTGGCTTTGCCTTGGGCCCGCGCATCAATGCGGCAGGGCGCCTGAGCGACATGACGCTGGGCATTGAATGCCTGCTGACGGACGATGCCGCGCGCGCTGATGAACTGGCGCGCACGCTGGACGGCATCAACCGTGAGCGGCGCGATATCGAGTCCGACATGCGCGACCAGGCGCAGCTGGCCGCCGACGCCATGATTGACTTCGACGTTGATGGGGAAGAAGGACCGCCACCCGCCATCGCGATTTTTGAGCCCAGCTTTCATGAAGGCGTGGTCGGCATCGTGGCCTCTCGCATCAAGGACAGGCTGCACCGACCGACTTTTGTGTTTGC
>JANYFF010000569.1 GCA_025362825.1 Polaromonas sp.
TGACCCAGCACACAGGTTTGCCGCCAAGACAAGACGGCTCCGGCAAAACTCTTGGTGGCAAGGGCTTGCGCAAGCCCTTGCGTCCCGGGTCACGCTAGCCTCCTCATCGAAGGCGTTGCTTTCAAACGCCAAAAGGCGCGGTAGCCAGCGTATTCGAAACCGCCGGGTTAGCGCATTATGCGTAACTTATTTTGAGGGTGGTGCCGCACCTGCGGGAATGGTGACGCCAAGACGCTTGGCCACGGTCTGGTCCAGTGTGTTGATCTTGGGCTCGACGATGCTGCGGGTGTCGGCCAGCAATTTTTCAAGCAGACTCCTTTGCATGTCGCCGCCCAGTTGCTGGTACTTGTTATAAGCCGGTGATTCGAGGTAGGTTGCAATCTGGCGGAGTTCTTCTTCGCTGAATTTTTCTTCCATCACGACGCCTATGGTTGACGGTGCAAGCTTGACAGCTCGGTCACGCACCAGCGGCACGGCATCGTCAAGATAGGCTTTCACATCGGCCTGGATGTCCTTGCTGATGGCTTCGCGTTGCTCTGGCGCAATGCGTGCGCTGAGCACCTCGCCTGCGCGATCAAGCATTTCAAGTGCAGGGCGCTCGGCCAGCGTACGGCCAATGGCCTCGATGCCGACTTGCTGCACCTTGAGGATGCGGGCGACCAGGGTTTTTTTGGCCGGGGTGGACTGCGCCTGAGCTGCCAAGCAAGGCAGCACCAGGAGGGCAGTGAGAAAGAGTTTTTTGTACATGCAGCATGTTAAACCCGGCGGATTTCTGTTCTGCAAAGCATGGCTACAAAACCACCCGGATACACGTAGGCGCATCGGCTGTCATGCCCGGGAGGCCAATAAATTTTGCTGAATACCGGCAAAAAGGGTCTGCAGCCACCGAAATACGGACGTGTCAAGCTATTGATTGAATAGCAAATGTATCCTCGGTATCCTCCGGTAGTCTCAAATCCAGGTGCATCACTTAAAGCGGCAGACCCACATAGTTTTCGGCCAGCGATGTAGAGGCTGCTTTGGAGCTGACCAGATACTCAAGTTCAGCCTCCTGGATTTTCTGACCAAAGCCTCCGGTGTCGGGGAAGCGATGCAAAAGCGTGGTCAGCCACCATGAGAATCGTTCAGCTTTCCAGATCCGGCGCAATGCTTTTTCAGAGTAGCTGTCGAGGCCGGCATCGTTTTTGTCCTGGTAGTACTCGACAAATGCGCCTGAAAGATATTTCACGTCGGATGCTGCCAGGTTCAGACCCTTGGCGCCGGTAGGTGGCACGATATGTGCGGCGTCGCCCGCCAGAAAAAGCGAGCCAAAGCGCATGGGCTCGGCCACAAAGCTGCGCAGGGGAGCAATGCTCTTTTCTATCGATGGGCCGGTGATGATGCGAGAGGCGAGGTCGGGGTCCAGGCGGCGGCGAATCTCGTCCCAGAAGACATCGTCGGTCCATTTTTCAATCTTGTCGTCTATGGGGCACTGGACGTAATAACGGCTGCGCGTCAGGCTGCGCATGGAGCACAACGCAAAACCACGTGCGCTGTTGGCATAAACAATGGCGTGCGGCGAGACCGGCGGCACATCTGCCAGGATGCCGAGCCAGCCAAACGGGTAAGTGCGCTCAAACTCGGTGATGGAATCCTTCGGCACGCTGGCGCGGCAGACGCCGTGAAAGCCGTCGCAACCGGCGATAAAGTCACAGGCCAGCTCATGGTGCTGACCGTCCTTCACATAGCGTACCTTCGGCTGCTTGCCGTCGAAGCCATGGATGCTGACTTCACCAGCTTCGTACACAGTGGTCAGGCCCTCTGCTGCGCGGGCGTCCATCAGGTCGCGAGTGAGCTCGGTCTGGCCGTAGGCAGTAACCACTTTGCCACCAGTCAGGCCGTGCACGTCGATGCTGTGCCGCTGGTTTTTAAAGCCGATGTCTATGCTGTGGTGCACCGTGCCTTCGTCCTGAAGCCGTGCGTCGGCACCTATCTCCTTCAACAGATCCACCGTGATCTGCTCAAGGATGCCGGCGCGTATGCGGCTCAGCACATAATCGCCGCTTTGGCGCTCGATGATGATGTTGTCGATGCCGGCCTTGTGGAGCAATGCTCCCAGCAGCAGGCCTGAAGGGCCGGCTCCGATGATGGCGACTTGTGTCCGCATGTCTGGCTCCTTGGGTTTTGACCGATGCATCAGCGTAATCGACGACTGTGGAGACGGCTACAGCGCGAACACACGCTTGTGCGATGATAAGAAAATGAGTGCGATCACCGCGCAACAGGTTAGGCTATGGACATTGCAAAGGCAGATTTCATCGAAGGTATGGCCAAGGGCATGGCGGTGCTGGAAAGCTTTGACACCGAGCGCCAGCGGCTCAACGCCACGCTGGCGGCCCAG
>JANYFF010000600.1 GCA_025362825.1 Polaromonas sp.
CCCGAGATGCTGCGCTCGTAGGCGGCGTAAAAGTTGCGCGAAAAGCGTTTGCCCAGCGTGACGGCGCCTTCTGCCGTGGTGCCGTCTGCGTTGCTTGATGCACCGCGGTAAGACAACTCGTCCAGCCCCAGCGAGGCGGCCAGCCCGCCGGACATGCCGCCTTTGCTGCCCAGCAGGGCGATGGCGGCCTGCTGCAGCAGGGCGGCTTCGGCGCCGCCGGTGGCTGATGCGCGACCGACGATGAGCCATGAGAGTTTTTCTGCATCGGGCAGTTCAGGCTCGGCATACAGGCGGACGCGCGGCAACAGCGCCGTGCCGGTGATCTGCACGCCGACGCGCTGCGTGAGGTTGGGGCGTATGGCCAGGATGTCCAGTGAGGGGTTGTCGAGCGCGCCAGTAAAGCGCAGCACGCCCTGCTCGATGTCGAGCCGCTGGCCGTAAGCGCGGTACTGGCCGCCGGATGTGGTGACGGTGCCGACCAGCCTCGCTTCGGTCAGTGCGTTGCCGCCCAGTGCCAGCGTGCCGCGCATCAGCGTGTCTATGCCCTTGCCTTGGACCCTGAAGTCCTGGCCCAAGTCGAGCTGGACGGCTACCTTGAGCGTGCGTTTGCCTTGCGGTGCTGTCGATGCTGCGGCTGTGGCGGTGGTCGTTTCTGCGGGTGCCTTTCTGCCGGCGGCAATGCCGGCACTTCCGCGTACCACCACGTCATCGCCCAGCTGCGGCGTGCCTTCTTCCGGCAGGATGATGCGGGCCTGGTCGACCTTCAGGGCGCCGCTGAATTCGGTCGCGGTGCCGTCAAGGCGTGCCTGCAGCGTGCCCGACAGCGTTACCTGCCGGTCGCTGCGCAGGCTGGCGCGCAAGCGTTCCAGTCGGGCGTTGAGCTGCACCGCGGGCTTGCCGTTAATCCAGGCGGCTTCGCCCTGCGCCGTGAACGTGCCGCCGGTGCCCTTGTCGCCGGCACCCTGCAGCGTGAATTCGCTGATGCGCATGCGGGTACCGTCAAGCGTGGCGCGCAGGCGGCCGCTGCCCAGCTCTATGCCATCGACGACGGAGCGCAGCGCCAGGTCGTTGGCCTGCAGGTCGCCCGTGAGTTGCGGGTTGGCGCGCGTGCCGCTGATCGTGATGTTGGCACCCAGCGAGCCGCGCAGCCGCCAGCCCGGCGGCGCCAGCACAGACCATACGCCGATGCGCGGCAGCTGCGCGCGCAACTGGCCTGCAAGAGGCGCATCTGCAGGCCAACTCCAGCTATCGGCGCCACCGGCGCCTGCCGGGGCGCGTGCCAGGCGGGTTTTGAGCTGGCCGTCGATACTGCCGGCGCGCTCGCTGTCCCAGTGCAAGGTCAGCGCCAGCGCATCGCCTGTGCTGTCAATCGCCAGGCTGGCCTGCCGCACACCGGCAGCCACGCGGACTGCGGTGCCTTGCGCGCCCTCGGCCTGCACGCTGATGTCGCCACTGCTACGGGTGAGGCGGGCTTTCAGGGCCAGCGTGTCAGCCAGCCGGGCGTCCCACTGGCCTTCAAAAACCATATTGCCCGACAAGCCGGCGCCGGCCATTTGCGGGCCGGCCAGCAGTTCAATCCAGGCCAGTGGCAGGCCGCTGATTTTGCCGGCCGTGGTCAACTCGCCGGGGCGCCAGCGGACCGGTTGCCATGACAGCAGCGCCGTCGATGGCATCGCGCCCGTTGCAGCGCCGCCGGCGGGTCTGGGCGCTGTCAACACGGTCTCGCCAGCGCTGCTTTCAAACGCACCGCCTGCCGTGGCAGAAGACCACTGCAGAGACACATTGCCGCGCGTTGCCAGTTTCCAGGCGCCTGTACCAAGGGCAGGGTCTTCAACACTGGCTTCAAGCTGCTGCAGCACGCCTTGCCAAGCGGAAGCTGTGCGACCAGCGTCGGCAGCCAGTTGCACAGAATAGCGACGCGCGGCGTGCTCGGCCTGGCCCTTTGCGGCGAGCTGCATCTGGCTGAGGCGGCCTGAAAGCATGGCCTGGGCGGCACGCAACCTGAAGGATTCAGTTATGGCTGCGGGCGATGTGCCGGTGCTGCGCCAATCAAGCGATGGCACTTCAAGCCGGGCCTGAAGGGATGGGTCAAGCCATCCGCCTTGCCAGCTGCCGCTGAGTTCTGCGTTGCCGCTGGCTGTGTGGGTCTGCAGCGCATCAAGCACTGCAGGTGGCAGGCCAGGCAGCTTTTGCAGCCAGCGCAATGCCGGGGCGATGTCTTTGCCCTGCACGGCGAACTCGCCTTTGCCGGTGCCTGCATGCAGGTCGCCCTGCACCTGCGCCGCCAGGCCCGGTGCATTCAGCGACACATTGCCCTTGCCGCCGCGGCTGGCGGGCTGTATTTCTGCCTGACCCGAGAGTTCTGCTTCGTCAGTGCGCACGCGCAGCGATGACAGCATCAGCGTGCCGCCAGCCTGGCTACCGTTCCAGCTGCCGCGTGCCTCGGCATCGCGCAGGCTGAGCTGCTGCAGCGCATTGCGGGCCGGCTGCTTGCCGCCGCCCAGCGCCTTGAGGCTGACTTCAAATGCCAGCGCGTCAGCGCGCCCCTGCAGGCTGGCCTGGCCGTCGAGCGGCAGCGCCGTAAAACCGGTGTGCAGTGCAGCCGGGTTGACGTGCCGAAGCGTGGCTTGCAGCTTCAATGGCGACTGCGTGCTGGTTGCGGTTGATGCGGCCGGCAAGCCTGCCGGGCCATCAGCAACGGCCCATTCGCCACTGGCCAGCAACTCGCCGCCGCCGAGCTGCGCTTTTAACGACCGTATGGTGACCAGGCCCGCATGCCATTGCCCTGTTGTGTTGAGCCGTTCAAGCGGCAGCCGATGCTGGTCCCATGGTCCTGCCAGCCGGTTGGCCAAATCCAGTTGCAGCAACCACGCCTGGGCAGCAAGGCTGGTCTTGGCAGAGCTTGTTGAGGTAGTTGCAGGTTTGACGCTGGCGCTGCCAGTGAGCAGCGTGTGCGGCGCATCGGGCCAGACAACGCCCAGGTCAAGGTCGCGAAAAACCGCGTCGGCTTGCGCCACAGGTAGCACTGCCCAGGGCGTAATCTGCGCAGTGATGCTGGCCCCAGGCTGGTTTGTCATGGCTGCTTCTGTAGCGGTCTTTGCCGTGCCTGCAGACGCGGGAGGAAGCTGCAGCAGGGCATTTACCAGAAATGCGGTCACTGGCCCGTTGGCCGTTGCTGAAAATGTCAGGGGGAAAACATTTTTACTGCCCGGTATGACCGCGCTGACGGTGCCCGACAGGCGTGCATCAAGGGTCAGCGGTGTATGGGCTGACAGACGAGCGCTGCCGCCGTAAACGCCGCTGGCAATCTGTGCATTGGCCAAGTCCAACGCATGCTGCTGGCCGTCAAAACCGTATTTTCCTGAAATCCCGGAAGCCGAAAAAGCCAGCCCACCCGCCCAGCGCAACTGGCCTGCGGCAAACGCATCGAGCGCTATATGCAGCGGCAGCAAGAGGTTGTCCGGCGGCCCGGCACTTGATTGCGTGTCAGCCGGACGCTGGTCATCGACAACGATGGTCGCAGCGTTGATGCGGTCGATTTTCAGCATTCCGCTCAGCAGTGCCCACGGCTGCCACGCCAGCGTGAGGTCGGTGGCATCAACCCTCAAATTCCCCTGCTGCCAGACCAACCGGTCAATATGGCCGCCGCTGCGCAGCGAGCCGGTTGCATGTTCCGTTGTGAGCGGGCTGAAGGTCAATGGCGCCCAGGTCCTGGCCCAGCGAAGCGAGCTGGCCAGCGAGCCTTCGGTGCCCGACCACCACCACAGCGCACACAAAGCCAGGGCCAGCACCAGCAGCACGGCCGTCAGCGCACGCATCACAGCCCTGGCGACCTTACCGGGCCGCCTGATGGTCGCGGGTCTGGCGGCAGGCTCCTGCATCAAAACACAAAGCCCACGCTGGTGTGCAACCTGAACGCCCGCACCTTGACGCCATAGGCCAGGTCAATTTGCAGAGGGCCAATCGGGCTTCTCCAGCGCACACCTGAACCTATGCCGACGGCAGGGCGTATGTCCTGCGGCTTGTCGGCCACGCCGCCCACATCAACAAATACAGTGCTTTCCCATTCCGTCGGCAGGCCATTGCTGCGGATGGGGCGCTGCCACTCAACGCTGCCCACCGTCATGTACCTGCCGGGTCCAATGATGCCGTTGGGCAGGGTGATGCCAATGTCGCGGTAACCGTAGCCACGCACCGTGCTGTCGCCGCCGGTACGAAACAGCGCTGTGCTGGGCACGCGTGCCGTGTCGTTGGCACGCACGGCGCCGGCCTCGGCGCGCATGGCGATGCGGCCGGTCTCCAGTGAGTAGATGCCCAGCCAGCGGCCGACGCCCCTGATGTAGGGCTGGCGCTTTGCGTTCTGGCTGGTGCTGAGCGTGTAGCCGCCGCCCAGTTCAAATCCCAGGCCGTAGCCCTTGCGCGGAAAGGGCAGGCTATCGAAGTAGCGGCCCGTCCAGACATAGTTGCCGCTGACGGCCGAGCCATCACCGGTGTCTGCACTGGTATTGCCCAGCAGGCCGGTGCCCGAGACGCGGGCACGGTCGTACTGCACATAGATGTTGCGGTCAATGCGGTCGCTCGACTGCGTGCGGCCAAAACGCAGGCGCTGGTCGCGCGTGATCAGGCTGTTGTCGTCGATCCGCTCGTTGCGCGCCAGCGCGACCCAGCGCCAGTTGGCTTCATCGGGCATCGATGTCCATTCGGTCTGGGCAAACGGTGACTTGCGCTCTAGTTGCAGTTTTGTTACGGCGCGCCAGTCGGTGCCTGGCACGCGGTTGTGGGTATGCTCAAGTGAAACGCGCGGGCCGCTGTCGGTGCTGGCGCCCACACCAAGCACCACCTTCTGCAATTTGGCCTCCCGCACCTGCACCTGTACCGGCACGGCCGCGGGGTCGTCTTCGGGATCGATAAAGATGTAGGCCGAATCAAAGTAACCACTTGACGCCAGCCGCTGCTGCGCCTCGGTCAACTGCTTCTGGTCATAGACCGCCCCCTGCTTTAGCTGGGCCAGCCTGGGAACCATCACCGGGTTGTAGTGCGTCATGCCCGTGACATCGACTCTGCCAAGATGGAACACCGGGCCGGAGTCCAGCCGGATCTTCAGGCCCGCGATCCTGCTTTCGGCATCCACGTCGGCCAGGCTTTCTGTCAGCTTGCCTGCCGGATAGCGGCGCGCCACCAGATCGCGCAAGGCTTGGGTTTTGGCGCTGTCCCAGCGGTCCTGGGTGAAGCGTTGGCCGGAGGGCAGTTGCCAGCCGCGTTCAATGTCGAGCCGCTGGGTTTTTGCATCAGCCTCCGGTGACGACGCAATGTCGCCGTCGAAAGCCACGGTGACCGTACCTACCAGGGTGGCCTGGCCTGGCTCGATGTTGATGGCAATGACCGGCCTTTGCGCGGCAGCGGTTTCACGCGCAATGCGGATCACCGGGCTGAAATAGCCGAGGGTTCCGGCAAGGTTGCGCACGTCGCGCTCCGCCAGCACTATCAGGCGCGCCAGCTCGGCATCGTCAAGGTCGGTCACGGCGCGGTAGCGTTGCAGCTCGATGTGTTTTTCAACCAGTTCGCGCAGTGCAGTGAAGCCCGGCGGGGTGCGCACGGCGATGTCGAATGCGCTGGTGTTCGCCGGATTGCTCGCCGCAACCGTTTCAGTAGCGACTTCCTGCGCCAGCAAGGGCGGCGCATAGTGAAGAAAGGCGACCAGAAAAACAGCCATCGACGCAGTTTTCACAGCGCCAAAAAGGCTTTTGCCGACGGGGTTTTCAGGGCTAGGCGTACTCGAATGGATCACGCGGCCCAGTTTACTTGAGCACTACTTTGAGAGCAGGCGCATCGCCTCCTCAAGACCCTTGATGGTTAGCGGGTACATGCGCTGGTTGACTAGCTGTTGCATGACGCTGATGCTCTGACGGTATTGCCACACCCCTTGTGGCTCGGGATTGATCCAGGCGAACTTCGGAAAGGCGTTGGTCAAGCGCTGCATCCATTCGGCACCGGCTTCCTCGTTGTTGTATTCGACGCTGCCGCCGGGCTGCAGGATCTCGTACGGGCTCATGGTGGCGTCGCCAACAAAGATAAGCTTGTAGTCCTTGTTGTACTTGCGGATGATGTCCCAGGTCGGGAATTTCTCGGCGAAGCGGCGGCGGTTGTTCTTCCACATGAAGTCATAAACGCAGTTGTGAAAGTAATAAAACTCCAGATGCTTGAACTCTGCCTTGACGGCAGAAAACATTTCTTCAACCCTGCCGATGTGCTCGTCCATGGTGCCGC
>JANYFF010000008.1 GCA_025362825.1 Polaromonas sp.
TGGTACGGCAATCAGCATTGTGCTGTACATGAAGAACAACTGGCCGGTGACCGGCATGCCGCTGGTAAACATATGGTGCGCCCAAACCACGAAACTCAAAATCGCGATAGAGCCAGTGGCATAGACCATCGAGGCATAACCGAAGAGGCGCTTGCGCGAAAATGCCGGAATCACCTGACTGATGATGCCGAAAGCCGGCAAGATCATGATGTACACCTCGGGGTGACCGAAGAACCAAAAAATGTGCTGGTACATGACGGGGTCACCGCCGCCAGCCGGGTTAAAGAAGCTGGTGCCAAAGTGGCGGTCTGTCAGCGTCATGGTGATGGCACCCGCCAGCACGGGCATCACGGCGATCAGCAGGTAAGCGGTGATAAGCCAGGTCCAGCAGAACATCGGCATTTTCATCAGCGTCATGCCCGGCGCGCGCATGTTCAGGATGGTCACGATGATGTTGATCGAGCCCATGATGGACGATGCGCCCAGAATGTGCAGGGCAAAAATGCCGGAGTCCATGGATGGGCCCATCTGCAGCGTCAGCGGCGCGTAGAGCGTCCAGCCTGCAGCAGGTGCGCCGCCAGGCAGGAAGAACGAAGTGCCCAGCATCAGGCCTGCAGGAATCATCAGCCAGAAGCTGAAGTTGTTCATACGGGCAAAAGCCATGTCGGCCGCGCCGATTTGCAGCGGGATCATCCAGTTTGCAAAGCCCACAAAGGCCGGCATGATGGCGCCGAACACCATGATCAAGCCGTGCATGGTGGTCAGCTGGTTGAACAACTCCGGGTTCACAAGCTGCAAGCCAGGCTGGAACAGTTCAGCGCGAATCAGCAATGCCAGCACGCCGCCGAACATCAGCATGAAAAAGCTGAACAGCAGGTACAGCGTGCCAATGTCTTTGTGATTCGTTGCGAACACCCAGCGACGCCAGCCCGTGGGCGCGTGGTCGTGGTGATCATGCTCGTCGTGTGCGTGATCGTGATGGTCTAGAACTGCACTCATCTTGGCTTCCTTTGGTGGCTAATACAGATTTAGCCGGTAACTTTGTCTTGTGCCAGGCAGGATGGCCGGGCGCTTCAATGCGGGGATCGTGGGGCTGGAGGCGTTTTCAGGCTTGCTTATTTGCGTGCTGCCAGGATTTCTGATGGCTGCACCAGCTGTCCGGTCTGGTTTGACCAGTTGTTCTTGGTATACGTGATAACAGCAGCAATATCGGTGTCGCTCAGGGCTTTCCAGGAAGGCATCGCACCACCGGCTGCTCCGTTGAGGAGCTTCATGATCTGCTGGCTGTGGTCTGCCGCCAGCACGACAGCAGAGCCATCGAGTGGCTTGATCGGGCCGGCGCCCTTGCCGTTTGGCTGGTGGCAGGCCGCGCAGTTGGCACCATAGACTTTTTCACCACGCGCCTTGAGGTCTACCAGCGTCCAGACTTTGGAAGGATCATCCGCCTTGGCAGCAGCTTCCTTGCTCTTGACAGCAACCCATGCGGTGTAGTCAGCAGCAGAAACCACCTTCACGTGGATGGGCATGTAGGCGTGCTCCTTGCCGCACAGTTCCTGGCACTGGCCGTGATAGTCGCCAATTTTCTCAGCACGAAACCAGGTGTCCCGCACAAAACCGGGAATCGCATCCTGCTTGATGCCCAGCGAATTGACGGCGAACGCGTGAATCACGTCGTTGGCAGTGGTGATGATGCGGATTTTCTTGTTGACCGGAACCACCATCGGGTTGTCCACCTTGAACAGGTAGTCATCAGGCTCTTCGCCTTTCTTAGGGCCGCCGTTGTTGGACATTTCGCGCTGGGCGTTGTCGAGGGTGGAGACAAAACCGATGCCCTCGCCTTCACCCTTGACGTAGTCATAGCCCCATTTCCACTGCATGCCGGTGGTCTTGATGGTGATATCGGCGCCAGTAGTATCTTTTTGCGCCACGAGTACTTTGGTAGCCGGCAGAACCATGGCAATGACGATCAGAAAGGGAACAATCGTCCAGGCGATTTCAACCAGCGTTGATTCGTGGAAATTGGCAGCCTTGTGGCCGACGGATTTGCGGTGCTTGAGGATCGAATAGAACATCACACCGAACACGGCCACGAAAATCACGATGCAGATGATCATGACGAACCAGTGCAGCCAGTGCTGCTCCTCGGCGATTTTGGTGACAGCAGGGTGCAGATTGAGCTGACGGACAGCGGGGCCACCAGGCAAATCATTGACGGCATAAGCAGCTGTGCTGACCCAGGCGGCTACAGATCCCAAAATGGCGCCCGCATGCTGCGTACCAAGCCGTGTCATTTTGCTCATGGTTTTACTTACGTTCATCGTGATTACTTCTATTGCTTCAATTAACGACCGAATTAACCTGCTGATTATAAAGTTAGCGATGGGCGGTTTCGCCAGAACCTGTCTTTTCAGGCACCTTGGCGAGGTTTTGCAACCGGCCTTTTGACTTTTTCAGCAACCTCGCACAGCAAAGCGGATCTCACGCGCCAGCGCTGGCCTGAGCTCCGGGCGCAGATGCCGCCCCACCCTTATCGACCGGCCCTGGCCGGAAACTTCTATCAATGAACCATCACCGCTTCGGGGCTCGACGCGAACCCATTCGCGGCTGAATGCCTCACGTTGCGTGCGGCCCGCCGACTCCAGCTCGACGACCAGTTGGCCGCCCTGCAGCGAAATTTTTTCACCATCGCGGGCATGGCGTGCATACATCACAAATGCCGCGCCTACTGCCAGCAGCTCAGCCCAAGCGAAGGGCATCACAAGCGTGGCACCCTGGACCCAGAAGAAAGTAGCGATGCCCAGCGAAACCACGCACAGGGATGCGTACAGGCCCACCAGCTGGGCCGGTGTCACGGAGCAGTTACGCTTTAAAAGCCATTGCACGTCATGGTGAAAATCGGCACCGGAAGCTGGCACAGCAGCCAGGCGAAAAGGCAAAGGGTTGGAAGTGGACTCAGGGTGCGACACGAGGTGACACTCAAAAAAGCAAGCTGCCAAGGCAGCCTGAGGCGCGGGAACATGCCCGAAATTCACACATGAATTATAACGGGACTGTCCTGGAAATGCCTGTCATTTACGCGTTAACCTGTTGGCAAACGGGCTCAGGGCAGTAACTTGTCCCGCGCCGGGTCTCCGGGCCTGGTCTTGAGCATGTTGCGCATGTCTTCCACGGATATCGAACTAAGCGGATCAATCCGGAATTTGGGCTGCGGCTTCAGCGCGTGACCATAGATCACCTCAAAGGTAAGTGACAGCCGGCCATCATCGCCTTTGACGAGGTGCTGTGCCAGTGCTGCTTCAAGCTGTGCCCGCCAGGCCCGGCCACGCAGGCCGGCAAACCGTGCAGGATGGAAGTTTCGGCCCAATTCGCCCAGCTCCTGCAAAAGTCTTTCGGGGCTCGCGTAGGTCAGCGTGATGCGTTCCATGTCCATCACTGGCTCGGCAAAGCCGGCCTGCACCAGCATGTCGCCCCAGTCGTGCATGTCCGTCAGGTCGTGGCCGGCAGGCGGCCACCCAAGCTGCCGGTAAACCTCGCGCAGCTCAATCGCGGTGTCGGGACCCAGACAGGAAAACATCAGGAAGCCATTGACCTTCAGCGCCTTGAACCACTGCGCCAGCAAGGGCTGCGGGTCAGCCGATTCGTGCAGCACCATGTTGGCCCAGAGCATGTCCACGCTGGCTGATGGCGGGTTTTCAAAACGGGTTTGCCCGCGGGTCCATCCGGTTGGGTTCCACCACGACTTTGCTATCTTATTTATAGCTGCATGCGCCCGCTTTTCGGGGGATTCGGCAACAAAACATGCTGATTTTGGATATTTCAGGGCAAGTTGGGCATGCGCCTTCAGCCCGCCGCGAACGGCGCCCCAGTGCGCCCACGCTGCGGGCTGCAATTTGATCCACTGCAACCTGTCCTGCATGCGGCTGGCCACTTCCTCGTGCAGCCAGGGCGATACCAGTGGCGCCACGTTTTGCCAGCGCGCCACCGCAATCGGGTCCAGGGTGGGCGGTCGTTGGTTACTGGTCATTTAGGTATGGGGGAAGGCTGTTGCCGGATTCGGTACGCGAGTATATTGAGTTGTGTCCCAGAGTCTCTTCAAATCCTCCTTCACCCTTCCCCTGCGATGGCCAGCCCTGGCCAGCCAGTGCGCGGTATGCCACAGCTGGCCGGCCCACCAGGTCTGCGGGCCCTGCGTGGCGCGCTTTTCACCCCAGCTGGCATGTTGCGAAACCTGCGCCATCGCGCTTCCTGAAGACCTGTCCATAGGCTTGAGAAACGCTCAAAGCCGCTGCCTTGACTGCATCAGGCGGCCGCCGCCGCTGGATGCCGCACTCGCGGTTGTGCAATATATTTACCCTTGGTCCAGCCTAGTGACACGCTACAAATTTGGTGACCACCCCGGCTGGGCGGCTTTTTTTGCCGGGCTGATGCTGGGCAGCCCGAGTGTCCGCCAGGCGCTCAACAGCTTGCAGACGGGCGACCTGATCGTGCCGGTGCCGCTGTCGGCCGCGCGCATGGAGTCACGCGGCTTTAACCAGGCCTGGGAGCTGGCCAGCGCGTTGGCAAAACAGTCGGGCAGCGCCGGCAACTCCGACGCCAAGCTGCTATTGCGTGTGAGGGACACCCGGCCGCAGACAGAACTGGCGCGAGAGGCCCGCATGGCCAATGTCAAGGGGGCTTTTCAGGTTGATCCGTTGCGGCTGACGTTGCTAACGGGGCGGCGTGTCGTGCTGGTCGACGATGTGATGACGAGTGGCGCTTCGCTGTTTGCGGCGGCAGCGGCGCTGCGCCAGGCCGGGGCAGCCCATATCACGGGCATGGTGCTGGCGCGCACCCCGGCCAGCTGACGCCGGTTACAGCGGCTATGGTTTCAGGCGCCCGGCAAGTGCCTTTAGCTCCTGTGTTGCCAGCCCCAGCATGGCTTTGGCCTCGCTGTTTTGCAGCCAGGTCTTGCGGCAGACCACCGCCATCTGACTGGTGTACGACGACGCTGCCAGTTGCCTAAACACCACATGCGGGTTGCCTTGCAGCGCCAGCGATGCCGGTACGATCGCCACCCCCAAGCCGATGCCGACCATGGCCAGCACATTGACGAACTGGCCAGCTTCGTGGCGCACATTCGGGCTGAAGCCAGCCTCCATGCACAAGGCCACCGTGCGGTCAAAGTAGGCCGGGCCCTGATAGCGCGAAAACGCCACAAACTCTGCATGCTTCACGCTTTTCAGGGCCATGGTGCCACGCTCACCGGCCAGCGGGTGGCTGGCTGGCAGCGCCAGGCAATAGGGGTCAGGCACCTGGATCGCAACGTGCCAGTGCGCATCATCCTCGATAGGCTCAGCCGGCCGTGTCAGTGCCACATCAATTTCGTCATTGCGCAGCGCATTGAGCTGCTGCGAGTTGATCATTTCCCGCACCTGCAACTGCAGGGTCGAGCCGCTGTCCCGCATGCGCTGCAGCAGGCCAGGCAACAGCGAATGGGTCGCCGAAGGCACCAGCCCGATCCGTACGCTGCGCGGTTTTTCGCCTTCGGCGCGCGCATGTACAGTCGCCAGCTGCACCCGCGCCAGGATGGCCCTGGCGTCCTCCAGAAACGCCAGGCCTGCGGCGGTCAGCTGCACGCCGCGCGGCACCCGTACCAGCAGCTGTGCGCCAACTTCTTCTTCCAGCTGCTTGATCTGGGTGGAGAGCGCGGGTTGCGCGATGAACAGCTTCTGTGCGGCCCGGCTAACACTGCCCTGCTCGGCCACCGATACGAAATAGCGTAAATGCCGCAACTCCATCGCCGCTCCTTTGCTTTGCCAATGATGCCAGTCTATAGTTTTAAAGTATGCCTTGCATATCCAATCGATCTTTGACCTATGGTTCACGCGATTGCAAAATTGGCGCATTCCATCAACGACGCTCAAGGTCCATCGCCATGCAAGCCCTTCGAAAAACCCGGGTCGGTCCCGGCCTGCAGCTACAAAGCATCACCGAACCCCCTGCCCCAAGCGCTGGCCAGGTACTGCTGAAGGTGCACTCCACCGGCGTTTGCGGTACCGACCTGCACATTGATGCCTGGACGGCGAGCTACCACTTTCTGGAAAAAGCCCTGCCTGTCACCGTCGGCCATGAGTTCAGCGGAGAAGTTGCAAGTTGCGGCCCCGGCGTTGAAGGCCTGCTGCCCGGCATGCTGGTGGCCGTGCGTCCTTCCACCGTTTGCGGCCAGTGTGCCGCCTGCCTGAAGCAGGACTTTGATGCCTGCACCCAGCGGCGCGGCATTGGCGTGATGCTGGACGGCGGTTTTGCATCCTGGGTAGTGGTGCCGGCCCGCAACTGCCTGCCTGTGCCCGCCGAAGTGCCCGCCGTGGTGGCCTCGCTGGCGGAACCGCTGACCGTCAGCCACGAAGCCGTGCGCACCGGCGGCGTCAAGGCCGGTGACCGCGTGCTGGTACTGGGCCCGGGCAACATTGGCCAGGGCATTGCACTGTTTGCCCGTGCCGCCGGTGCGGCGCAGGTGGTGGTGGCCGGCCACAACGATGCACCGCGCTTTGATGTGCTCAGGCAAATGGGCTTCACCGATTTGCTGGATTTTTCAGAAGTGCCCATGGAAGAGGCATTGGCACCGTATCTGGCGCAGGGCAAATTTGACGTGGTGATCGAGGCGACGGGCGACGCGGCGGTGATACAGCCGGCGATGTCGGCGCTCAAGCTGCACGGCGTGCTGGTCATCACCGGCATCCATTCGAAGCCCGTGCCGATTGACCTGACGGCATTGGTGCGCAACCACCAGCAGTTGCGCGGCTCTTACCGTGCGCCAGAGGCGAACTGGCCCGTCGTGCTGGAATTCATGCGGCAAAACCATGCCACACTGCAGCACATGATCACCCACCGCCTGCCGATGTCACAGGCGCTGCAAGGCTTTGCGCTGGCCCGCAACAAGCAAGCCACCAAGGTAGTGGTCCAGCCCTGGCTTGAGACCGCCTAAAGCATCAATGGATGCGCGCCAGGCACCCCTTCAAAAACTCCCTTCAATATCCACACCACCCCTTCGGAGACACTGCATGAAAAAACGTATTCTCATCCATGCGTCGCTACTTTTGCTGGGTGGGCTTGCCGCCTTCCAGACGCAGGCTGCTGACGGCTGGCCTACAAAAGCCGTGCGCATTGTGGTCGGTTACCCCGCCGGTTCTTCACCTGACATTCAGGCCCGCATGCTGGCCGAGCCACTGGCCAAGGCCCTGGGCCAGGCCGTGGTGATCGACAACCGGCCCGGTGCCAGCGGCAACATCGGCGCAGACATCGTGGCCAAAGCTGACGATGGCCACACCATTGGTGTGATCGGCAACGGGCCGCTGACCAGCTCGCGATTTTTGTATGCCAAGTTACCCTACCAGCCTGAAAACTTTGCCTCCATCGCACTGATAGGCAGCGCGCCGCTGGTCTGGGTCGTACCCAAATCCGCCATGCCGGGCAGTGCCGCCGACTACGTCAAATCTGCCCAGGCCGCCGGCGATCGCCTGGCTTACGGCTCGACCGGCCCAGGCTCCGGCTCGCACCTGGGGATGGAGCTGATCAAGGACTCGCTCAAGCTGCAGGCGCTGCACGTACCCTTTAGCGGCGGCCCACCCATCCTGAACGCCATGCTGGGTGGCCAGATTCAGCTCACGCTACTGCCGGCCGTAACTGTCATGCCCATGGTGCAGTCGGGCAAGCTGGCCGCTGTCGCCGTCACATCTGCAAAGCGCAGCCCGCTCGCCCCAGACCTTCCCAGCATGGACGAGCTCGGCGCCAAGGGCATCAACATTGAAGTCTGGAATGCCGTGATGGCGCCGGCAACCATGCCTGCCGCACACCAGGCGCGCCTGAGTGCCGAACTGGCCAAAATCCTCGGCAGCCGCGAGATCCGCCAGAAGCTGCTGGTGATGGGCTGGAAAGACCAGGACCCATCGCCCGCCGCACTGAACCGCCGCATCCAGTCCGACACCGTCATTTACCGTGACGTGATCACCAAGAAAGGCATCAAGATTGATGGATGATCAGGGGAATGTTTAACATCGTCCTCGTAGAACCAGAAATCCCGCCGAACACCGGCAACGTCATACGCCTGGCGGCCAATACTGGATGCACCCTGCACCTGGTGGAGCCGCTGGGCTTTTCAATGGACGACAAGCAGATGCGGCGTGCCGGACTCGATTACCACGAGTACACGACGCTGCACCGCCATGCCAGCTGGCAGGCGCTGCTGGCCAGCGAAAAGCCGCCACCGGACCGCATGTTCGCCATGACGACACGCGGCTCCCGCAGTCCTTACGAAACTGTTTTTTCGCCCGGCGACTGGCTGGTGTTTGGCTCCGAAACCAAAGGTCTGCCGGAGGCCGTGCGCGAGACATTCAGCCCGGACCAGGCCCTGAAACTGCCCATGCTGCAAGGCCAGCGCAGCCTGAACCTGTCCAATGCCGTCGCGGTGACAGTTTTCGAAGCCTGGCGGCAAAACAATTTTGCGGCGACCGCGACGCGGCCAGCCTAGTTCAATCAGGTCAAACCGGCAGCGCCGCTGTCATGCGTGCGCGGCCAGGTCCGCTCGGCCTCGATGGCGCGGTTACGGGTCTGGTCAATCAAAAACTCCATAAAGACCCTGGCACGGGCCGGCACGAATTTGCGGCTGGGCAGAGCTGCATACAGCGTGAAGCGCCCTGTAATCCAGTCCGGCAGTACGCGACGCAACTGGCCGTTGCGCAAATAATTGGCCACCAGGTCCAGCGGATGCACGCTAATGCCGACGCCGTCCAGCGATGCACGCATCAGCGTATCGTTATGGTTGGCCACCAGCACGGGCGTTACCGGCACCACAACTTCCCGATCGCCGTCCGCTGGGTGGATCAAACGCAGCTCCCGCGGGCGTGTACCCGCCTGACTGAGCATCAGGAAGGCATGCTGTTGCAGATCTTCCGGGACAGCCGGGGTTCCGGCGCTTTCCAGGTATTTTGGTGAAGCGCACAGCAAGCCATCCGACACAATCACCGGCCGTGCCACGATGTTGGTGTTGTAGAGCTGCGCCCCCCCGAGGATCGTCAGGTCAAAATCCTCTATGGGCGGCACCAGCGGTGAGCCGACGTTGATGTCCAACACCACTTTCGGGTAACGGCGCCTGAACTCCGCCACCAGCGGCGCCAGGATGTGTACCGCCATGACCGGCTGCGTATGAATGCGCAGCACGCCCGCCAGCTCGTCGGTCTGCTGGCGCGTCGAGGCTTCCGCTTCAGCCACATCGCTGAGGATGATTCTTACCCGCGACAGGTAGGCCTGCCCGGCCTCTGTCAGCGACAGCTTGCGCGTGGTGCGCTGCAGCAGGCGCACACCGAGGTGCTCCTCTAGGTCAACGATCAGCCGGGTCATGACGGCAGGCGACATGTCCAGGGTTCGTGCCGCTGCTGCAAAGCCGCCGTCGTCCACCACCTGCTGAAACGCGCGCATTGATAAAAGTCGATCCATAAGGGTTAATCCGGATAGTTCAATCTTTATTGTTTCACAAACAGGAATTATAAATTTAATTTAATGCTGTTTATCTTCTTAATCAACAACATTAAAGTCCACCCATCGATGAGCCGAATCCAAATAGACGACTCACCGAGGCTGGACGAGACGGGAAACGATGAGCCCGCCCTGCCCGGAAATGTCTACTCAACTTTTTTAAAGGAATCATCATGAAAACAAAATTTGCAGCTACCGCCCTGATCCTCGCAAGCGCAGCCATCGCAGGCACGCCAGCGTTTGCCGGATACACCCGCGAGCAGGTGAAGACCGAACTCAGCGCAGCGGTGCGCAATGGCGATGTACGCAGCAATGACGAGAGCGGCCTGAATTTGAACCAGTTGTACCCCAGCCGTTATCCAACCACGCAAGCGCATTCGAGCCTGACCCGTGCACAGGTTAAGGCAAACATCGAGGAAGCCGTTCGCACTGGCAACGTGCGCAGCAACGACGAAAGCGGCATGACACTCAACCAGTTGTACCCCAGCCGTTTTCCGGCACAGCAAGTGCAAACGGCTGTCACCCGCAGCCAGGTCAAGGCAAGCCTCGTCGAAGCCGTTCGTACCGGCGACGTGATGGCCAATGACGACAGCGGCCTGAAGCTCAACCAGATCTACCCAGCACTCTACTCAAACACTTCCACGCACTAATCAAGCGCCAGAAGCGAGGCATGCAGGTGGCTCCGGCCAGCCTGCATGACGCAGGTGTAAATCCCGCCCCAGTGGCGGGATTTTTTTTGCTCGCCCGGGCGCACGCCGCAGGTTCAGGCCAGCTTCACGGATAGCGCCGCACCAGCGACTCGGCCACGCACACCGGTTTGGACGAGCCCTCGCGCTCAATAATCACTTCCCACGTCATCTGCACCCCGCCGTTGTCAATCGGCTCCGATGCCAGCAGTTTCATGCGGGCGCGCAGGCGGCTGCCAACCGGTACAGGTGACGTAAACCGTACCTTGTTCAGCCCGTAATTGACACCCATACGCGAGCCCGTGATGGCAAACGAGGATTCAAAAAACCGCGGGATCAACGACAGCGTCAAAAACCCGTGAGCAATCGGTCCGCCAAACGGTCCGGCTGCAGCCTTTTCGGGGTCCACATGAATCCACTGGTGGTCACCGGTGGCTTCGGCAAACAGATTGACCTGCTGCTGGGTGATGGTGATCCAGTCGCTGACAGCGACCTCCTGGCCGATACATGCAGCCAGGTCGGCAATGGTTTGGAAGGTTTTCATGGTCTGACTTTAGCGGCATCGGGCGCACCGCCCTTGTCGGCTCAGCGACAAGCCAGTCAGCCGCCTGTTTTACTTGCTGTCCAGCCAGGCGCATATGCCGCGCCATTGCTCAAGGTCTTTTTCGACCCGGCTGGGGGCGACATCAAACAGGCTCAGGCCGCGAGCCGCCAGGTGGATGTAGTTTTGCGTGTCGCGCACATAGCCCAGCACCGGCAACCCCAAGCCCTCAACAAATTCGCGCAGCTTGTCGGCTGCGATCGTGCGCGAATCCACCCGCATGCCGACGATGCCGACCTGCATCCTGCCCGCATGACGATGCTCGGCCAACTGGTCCAGGAACTTGCGGGTCGCAAAAATATCGAAGACGCTGGGCTGCAACGGCACGATGACCTTGTCGGCCAACGCGATGACATTTTTGAAACGGCTACCGGCCAGTCCACCAGGGGTGTCGAGCACAACATGCGTTGTCCCCTTGGGCGGCTTTCCAATCAGGTCCGCATTCACATCCCAGCTGGTGACCGGTCGCGCTACCGCCGGGCGCAAGTCTAGCCACAGTCTGGAGGATTGCTGCGAATCGGCATCACCGAGCATGACCGCACGGCCCTGGCTGGCATAGTAGCCGGCGACGTTGGTGGCAAGCGTCGATTTACCAACGCCGCCTTTCGGATTGGCGATCACAACCACGGGCATACGAATCTCCTCTGGTGACAAAAAGCACTGCTTTTCCGCTATGGTAACGGCATGGCTACATCTATTACAAATGACGCCGTCGTACCGGCGACCGCGCACGGTACCGACATTTACGTCATTGCAGCACATCCCGCCTGGCGCGAATCGCGCGTCAACCGGCCCATGATGGAAGCCGCCTACACCCTGCCGCGCGTGCAGGTGCAAGACCTTTACTCCAGCTACCCGGACTACGCCATCGATGTGGCCAGCGAACAGGCCGCGCTGGCCAGGGCAAAGCTGGTCGTGCTGCTGCACCCGATCCAGTGGTATTCAATGCCGGCGTTGCAAAAGCTCTGGCTCGACGAGGTGCTGACGTACGGCTGGGCTTACGGCGGGGGCGAGAACGGGGCTGGACGGGCGTTGCAGGGCAAGGATTTGTGGCTGGTGGCGACCACCGGCGGGCCGGAGTCCTCCTACCATCCCCAAGGGTACAACCGCTATTTCTTCGATGCGTTTTTGCCGCCCTACGAGCAAAGCGCCGCACTCTGCGGCATGCGCTTCCTGCCGCCGTTGATCCTGCACGGCGCTCACAATGTGGAGCAGCAAGTCGTGCTGCAGCACGTGGAAACTTTCAGACAGCGGCTGCAAAGCTACCCCGACTGGCCCGAAATGGACGATATCGAGCAGTGCGCCGCCTGCGTCGTGCCGATGCGCGACCGCCCGGTTGAACAGGCGCAGCCATGATCGAGCATGCCCCCGCCTGGCTGGTCAACAGCTTTATCTACCTTGCGGCGGCCGTAATCGCCGTGCCGGTCGCCAAAAAGCTCGGGCTTGGATCCATCATCGGATACCTGGCTGCCGGCATTGGCATTGGCCCCTGGGGCCTGGGCCTGGTAACCAATGTGCAGGACATCCTGCATTTCGCCGAATTCGGCGTGGTGCTGATGCTGTTTCTCGTCGGGCTGGAGCTGGAGCCCAAACGCCTGTGGAACCTGCGCCGCCCGATCTTCGGCTGGGGCAGCGCCCAGGTGCTGGGTTGCGCCGCGGCGCTGACCGGCGTGGCCATGGCCTTTGGCGTGAGCTGGACGATTGCACTGGTCGCCGGCCTGGGCCTGGCCCTGTCGTCCACTGCGATCGCACTGCAGGCCATAGGCGAGCGCAACCTGATGCCGACATCCAGCGGACAGGCCGGGTTTTCCATCCTGCTGTTCCAGGACGTCGCCGCCATTCCCATCCTTGCCCTGCTGCCGCTGCTCGGTGCCATCTCAGGAGAAAACGAGGCCCTGGCCCAGACAAACCGGGCACTTGAAGCTATTAAAATCATAGCAGTCATCGGCGGCATTATCCTTGGCGGCCGGTTGCTGCTGCGGCCCCTGCTGCGCTGGATTGCCAACAGCGGCACGCCTGAAATTTTTACCGCCGCATCCCTGCTGCTGGTCGTCAGCATCGCGGCGTTAATGCAGTTTGTCGGCCTGTCGATGGCCCTCGGCGCCTTTCTGGCAGGTGTGCTGCTGGCTGAAAGCGAATACCGCCGCGAACTGGAAACCGACATCGAGCCCTTCAAGGGCTTGCTGCTTGGCCTGTTCTTCATTGCCGTCGGCATGAGCATCGACTTTGGCGTGCTGCTCAAGTCACCCGGCCTGATAGGGGCCATTTTGTTCGGCTTTCTGGGGCTCA
>JANYFF010000029.1 GCA_025362825.1 Polaromonas sp.
CAGCGCAGCAAGGCGCGCGGCGAAGCGGTGCTGTTGGGCGCAGGGCTGGACGTCAGCGTGCTGCGGCCCAGCGTGATGTTTGGATCGGGCGACAAATTCCTCAACACTTTTGCAAAGCTGCAGCAGCTGTTTCCCGTGATTCCGCTGGCCTCGGGCGGTGCACGTTTCCAGCCGGTATGGGTGGAAGACGTCGCAAGCGCGCTGGTGCGCTGCCTGCAGGACAAGGGCACTGCGGGCCAGACCTATGAAGCCTGCGGCCCTGAAGTGCTGACACTCAAACAACTGGTGCAACTCGCAGGTCGCTACAGCGGCATCAACGACGGCGAAGGACGGCCCGTGATCGGCATGCCCGATGCGCTGGCCCGCCTGCAGGCCTGGCTGATGGAGCAAGCGCCTGGCGAACCCCTGATGAGCCGCGACAACCTCGACGCCATGAAATCCGACAACATTGCCAGCGGCAAGTTGCCCGGGCTTGAGGCACTTGGCATCAGCCCCACAGCCCTGGGTGCGGTAGCGCCTTTTTACCTTGGTGCACAGGGCCTGCGCAGCGGCCTGATGGCAAAACGCAAAACTGCCGGACGGTTCTAGGACTGGATGGCCGTTTCATGAACGCCCAACGCCCCTGCTGCCAGATCATTGAATAGATTCATCGAGGGAGCGTGATGCCAACCAAACAGGTGCTCGAAACCATTGCGACAGTGCTGGACAGCCTGAATATCGGCTGCTGCGTTTTTGACGACGACGACCGCACGGTGCTCTGGAACCGCGCCATGCTCGGCTTTTTCCCTGAACATGCCGGGCACATACACACTGGCGAAACTTACCGTGACAACCTGACCCGGTTTTACCAGCAGCGCTTGAGCCCGCAGGAAATGCCGCGCATAGAAAGCTATATTGCCGCCGGCCTGGAGCGTCACCATACCCAGCAGCATCCCTACAACTTTCAGCACCGGGGCATATGGTTAAGCGTCGCCTCCCTGCCGCTACCGGAAGGCGGACGTATCCGTATCTGGACGCGGCTGGCCAATGCATCACCGCAGGACAGTGAGCTGCCAGCGCTGTCCACCTTGCTGTATGCATCGATACTTGAATCGCCAAAAGTCGTTGCGCTGTTTGAGTGCATGGCCGATGGCGTGATGCTGGTCGACCAGGACGCCAAAATAACTTCGGTGAACAACCAGTTTGCAGAGCTTTATCGATTGAACGACAAGAACGCGGTCATCGGCCTGGGATTTGAAGCGGTTTACGAGATGGTCTGGAAGGAGCACAAGCAAGCCGACAGTGACCGCTATGAGCTGGGCTTTGCCACGCTGGCCGAAAATCTGCGTTTTCCCGGCGCGCCGTTTCAGCTACCGCTTCCGCTGGGGTGCTGGGTCCGCGTCAGGGAGAACTCCGAACCCGGCGGCGCCAGTTTTTCGTCCCATGTAGATATCAGCGCGATCCGGCGCGCCTGAAACCGAGCTCTTCCCTGCAAAGACCACCATGCTCCAGTTTCGCAAGATTTGTTAACTCATCCGTGAGCTGATAGTGCTTTCAGGGTGCTGGTAAATCTAGCCTTGCGTACGGCCTGGTTGATCGGGAAGTTCCATCGGGAAGTTCCACCGCGAAGGCCGCCACGGGGCCGACTGGCTCCTTATGTGCCATCTGGGTCACTCCCTCGGCGCGCGCCGGGCTTCCTCGGCGAACCATTCTTGGCAATATATATTTTAGCAATAGCCAAATTTACGGCTTTAAAAGCATTTATTTTGCAATAAAAAACAATACTATGTCTTTTAAACAAAATTTATTCAATTACTACAGTAGTTAAATAAATGACTACAGATATACTAAATACCATTTATAGCCATAATTTTAATAGTTATGCATGAAAGTCTGCAATGACAGCAAACACAATCGCTGAGCAAGAGGCGCTACTTGGCGAGCACTTAAAGGTGTTGCGCCTGAATCAAAACCTTGACCAGATGACACTGGCCACACGCGCTGGCATAAGCGTCGGTGCCCTCAAGAACCTGGAGCGCGGCTCAGGCTCAACCATCAAAACCCTGGTAGCCGTATTACGCATCCTGGGCCGCGAAGACTGGCTGTCGACCATCGCACCTGTTGCCACCATCAACCCCCTGAACATGCCACGCGCCTCGCAGCAGCGCCAGCGGGCCAGTCGTAAACGCACAAAGGTCATAACCCATGGTAGCTAGGAAGCCGACTGCCCGCTACAAGCATGTGGACGTGATTGACGTCCACCTATGGGGGAAGCGGGTCGGCGCCGTCGCACTTGACCCAACCTATGGGTTCTACGTCTTCAGCTACACGCCCGAGTTCCGGGCGACCGGCATCGAGCCTGCGCCGCTGCAGATGCCCACCGGTAGAGGCCCTATTTTCCTGTTCACAGATCTGCCTGTGGAAACTTACAAGCGTCTGCCCGCCATGCTGAGCGACGCATTGCCCGACGACTTCGGAAACGCCCTGATTAACCGCTACATGGCAGACAAGGGTATCGCAGCCTCCGAGATCTCCGCGCTGGACAGGTTGGCCTACATGAGCAACCGCGCCATGGGCGCCCTGCAATTCAAGCCCACCAGAGGGCCAAAGCACAAGCCAACATCTATCGTCATGAGCGAGCTGGTCAACGAGGCCAGAAAGGCCGTAGCGGGCTCAATAGGGGACGAAGACCACACCCACGCAGCGCTGCGCAGCATCATTGAGGTCGGGACTTCGGCCGGCGGCGCGCGCGCCAAGGCAGTGATCGCATGGAACCGTGAAACCAATGAGATCAAGGCTGGCCAGCTCGAAGCTCCGGAAGGCTTTGAATACTGGCTTTTGAAATTTGACGGCATGGGGCGTGACAGTGAGCTGGGAGCTTCTGCAGATTACGGTCGCATCGAGTACGCGTACTACCTCATGGCCAAGGCTGCGGGGTTGGACATGATGGAATGCCGCCTGCTCCATGAGAACGACCGCTCTCACTTCATGACCAGGCGTTTTGACCGGGACAGTGGCGGCGTGCGGCATCACACGCAAACCCTTTGTGCCATGGCCCATCTGGACTACAAAAAGAAGGGCGTGAACTCGTACGGCCAGTTGTTCTTAACCATACAGGAACTGGCTCTGCCCTACGAGCAAAAGGAAGAGGCTTTCCGACGCATGGTGTTCAACGTCATGGGACGCAACTGCGACGATCACACAAAGAACCTG